>CAKZQX010000090.1 GCA_937141995.1 uncultured Chloroflexaceae bacterium
CCGTCAGGTGCAGGTCGCCCGCGAAGAACTCCGCAATGATATGCAGCATTAACGGACTAAAGATCGCTGCCTGTGCCTTGACATCCGCGATATCGATCATCTCGCGCAGGTCCACCCGGCAGGGTCCGATGAAAGCGACCGCCGCATCCCCCAGGAGATCGACCGTGCGGTAGATCCAGTGGGGCGCAAGCCGGCGGCCATCGTAGGTGATCTGGCGATCAGTGATCACGCATGTTTGAAGCATTGGGCGTCCTTATACGGGCACACATACATACTATCGTACAGCATTGTTGCCGGATTATACCATGTATCACCCGGCGCAACAGCGGTTCGGTGCGCATCGCGTTTTGCGAGCATAGGGTTGAGATCGACGTTTTGCCGTGTCGCCTGTATCTTTGCCGAACATACTGCCCAATCGTGTTGTCTGCGTTGGCGCGGGAAGATCCGGCCTTTGCACTACGGTACGGTTTGCCTTTGTGCCGGGGTGTGATATGATCGCGGTGGCATGCGGGGCGGTATCTGATCGGGCAAACGCGCCATAGGTACCATAATCCGTACTCAACAGAAAGGCAAAGTGATGTTGATCGTGCATGTTTTTGTCCATGTGAAGCCGGAACATGTGGCCGCATTTAAAGAAGCCACGCTTGATAATGCTCGTAACAGTGTGCAGGAGCCGGGCGTTATGCGCTTCGACGTAATTCAGCAGGAGGATGATCCCACGCGCTTTGTGCTGGTCGAGATCTATCGCACGCCCGATGCCCCGGCGCAGCACAAGGAAACGGCACACTATGCACGCTGGCGCGATACCGTAGCCGATATGATGGCCGCGCCGCGCACCAGCATCAAGTATGTGAATGTGTTCCCGGCGGATCAGCAGTGGGAGTTGCCGGCATGAAGTTTGAGTTTGCTACGGCCACGCGGATTATCTTTGGACCGGGGACGCTCCAGGAGATCGGACCACTGGCGGCGGAACTGGGTAAACGCGCACTGCTCATCGGTGGTAGTACGCCCACCCGCCTGACGCCGCTGCAGGAGTTGCTGCAGGCGCAGAGCATCACCACGACGATCTTTAGTGTTCCGGGCGAGCCAACGGTTGACCTGGTACTGGCGGGCGTGCAGCAGGCCCATGCCGATGCATGCGATTTTGTGATTGGCATGGGCGGTGGGAGTGTGATTGATACCGGCAAGGCGATTGCGGCGCTGTTGACCAACCCCGGCGAACCGCTGGACTACCTGGAGGTGGTGGGGCGCGGTCAGGCGTTGTCCCGCGCGTCAGCGCCCTGCATTGCCATCCCGACGACGGCGGGCACCGGAGCTGAGGTGACGCGCAACGCGGTGCTGGGCGCGCCCGAACATCATGTGAAAGTGAGCATGCGCAGTCCCTCCATGCTGCCGACGCTGGCGCTGATCGATCCCGAACTGACCTATGGTCTGCCCCCGGACGTGACGGCCAGTACCGGCCTGGATGCGCTGACGCAGTGTATGGAGCCGTATGTCTCGAACAAGGCCAACCCGCTGACCGATGCACTCTGTCGGGAGGGAATGCAGCGGGCGGCACGTTCCCTGCGCCGCGCCTTTCAGCAGGGCAGTGACCCGGCGGCCCGCGCAGATATGGCGGTTGCCGGTCTGTGTGGAGGATTGGCGCTTGCCAATGCCAAACTGGGCGCGGTGCATGGATTTGCAGGACCGTTGGGGGGGATGTTCCCGGTGCCGCATGGGGTAGTCTGTGCGCGGTTGCTACCCCTGGTGATGGCGACCAACGTGCGGGCGCTGCAGGAGCGTGCGCCCGACGCGCCCATGCTGGCGCGCTATGACGAGATTGCCCGGATTGTGACGGGTGATCCGACTGCGCGGGCTGCCGATGGGGTGGCCTGGGTGCAGGCACTCGGCAACGAGCTACATGTACCGCCGCTGGCCCGCTTTGGCGTAACCGCAGCCGACATACCGAAGGTTATCCCAAAGGCGCAACGCGCCGGCAGCATGCAGGGCAACCCGCTTGTGCTGACGCCGGAGGAGTTGACGCAGATTCTCCAGCAGGCGTTGTGATGAGGCAATGCGAGATTCAGGACAGACAAGCAGGTGTTAATGCCAGTGAATCTCGCTCCGCATGTCTTCAACTACTTCACCCTGCCGGTCAAGCAGCAGCCGCAACGAGTGGCGCAGTTGGCACTTGAGAACGGGACATTTGCCGGCCGCAGCCGTCTCGTGGGAGACGCCGTAAGGGCAGGTGTCGGTGCGGCATTCCTCGGCGGTAACGGTGTAGCGCGGTGCGCCGGGAGGACCATCAAGTGACCGTACACGCAGCGGCACATCCTTCAGTTCGGGGACGTGCTGGTTTACATATTTCTGGGCTACGCTTAACATTGGATTGACGCGCTTGGGTCGTGCCATGGTATCCCGCCTTTCTTGCTCAATTTACTTTCTCCAGAGTATCAAATCCGTGAAGGATAGTGCGAGAAATGATCACAACCGGCTGTGGTGAAGTGGCAACTTTTCTGGAATCTATGGTTAGCGCGCGCTGTATTTCCAGGCCTGGACGCCGACGCAATCCGTGTGGCATTTGAGGGCGCGCTTGCGCCGGCCCTGAGCAATACCCCGATCTGAACCATGAGAGCAACCTTTGCCGAGGGGCGCGCAGAAGACGATAATGCCTGGTGATTCCCGGCGGACGCGCGCCGGAGTATATTCGCCTGAACGACAAGGTGTTGGAGATGCCTCGCCACTTTGCTATGGCGTGCCGGCGTGGCGGACACGATGCCTCCAGGTGCTGGGTACGCGGATTGAACTCTCGCTTCCACTGCAAGTAGCACCTACGCTTCATGCAATTAATGTTGAACCCGGATCAATGATGTAGCAGCGCGTGTTTCACAGGAGTTGCGCGGTGCAGCCGTATTTTGGTCTGTTGACCGCCCCAAAAGTCGGCCTGCGGCAGCATGGTACTTTTTTGTCTTTTTCATGACAATGTTGTACATCGTGCAACATTGTATTGTGAAAAAGACTATCCCATTCCGCCCGGCCGGAGGCGAATGAGGCTGTTTATCCAGACAGATGCCTGGTTTGGGACCGACCATGTAACTCCTGCGTTTCAGAGACTGTCTGAACAGATGATTCGCGGCGGTCCCACGGCATGCCGGGTGCCCTGCGCCACCGGACAGCGCCCCCGGCGTCCC
>CAKZQX010000091.1 GCA_937141995.1 uncultured Chloroflexaceae bacterium
GGTCATATCTATCTCCTCCGTTGGTTAGTGTTATAACGTACACCGTAGGTTTTATAAACGGTGCATGTGTAATCCGAGCAACACTGATCCGGAATCCCGGCTTCAGCCGGATCAGGCGTTCCCGGCAGGATGCTACGTTCCCGGCAGGCATCCCACCGGCTAAAGCCGGGACTCCCGGTTATTCATATCTGGACTATTTTTCAACGTTCATAAGCCGGGAATCCCGTGAGCTGTATGCATTCCATCGGCGAATGAACGGTGCATGTGTAATCTGAACAGCACTGATCCGGAATCCCGGCTTCAGCCGGATCAGGCGTTCCCGGCAGGATGCCCTGTCTCGGCAGGCATTCCACCGGCTAAAGCCGGGACTCCCGTGAGCTGTAGTACGGACAAAGATGTTTCGCCCGCCAGATTGTTCGCCCCTACTCACGCCTCCGCCTGCCACCAGGCGCGCACCTTCTGCGCACTCAGCAGCAGATAATCGCGGTCGGCGCTGAATACCTCCAGCGTGAATGTATCGTCGTAGCCGCTCTGTTTCAGCCGGCGGATAACCTGCGACCAGTTGATGGTGCCCGTGCCTAGCGGCAGATGGTCATCGCTCTGGCCCCGGTTATCGCTCAAGTGTACGTGGAGCAGGCGCGGACCCAGTTGCTCCAGCACATCTCCCAGCTTGAGCCGGCCAACGTGGGCATGCCCCACGTCCAGATGAAATCCCAGTCGCGGGTCGGCCGCCAGGATGGTGCAGATGTCGTCCAGGCTAAAGCGGGTGCTGGGGGGATGCTCCACCATAATGCGCAGGCCGTAGGGCGCGGCGAGCTCGGCCAGTTGCGCAAAGCTCTCGCCATTCCAGCGGAGGCAGTCGGCATGGCGAAAGAGATGCGGGCAAGAAACCATATGCACATTAACCACCCGGGCCTTCAGTTGGGCAAATAGCTCAAACGTCTCGGCGACACTCGCAACAGCGGCCTGGCGCATGGCGGCAACCGGCGAGGCGAAGGGCAGATACCAGGCGGTATGCCCGACGATCCCCAGGCCGGTCGCGGCACAGATCGCGCCGAGTTCATTCTGATCGATCTGATCCGGCTCCGCCGCCGGCCCCTCAATCGTCAGATCGAGAAAATCCAGACCATTGGCGGCTGCCCAGCGCGCCTCGTCGCAGGCGTTCTTGCGCGGATCATTCATCATTCCAATGCGCATAGATTCCTCCTGGTTATATGCTATACTAGGCGCGTCGCTGCACATGATACATCTCTCAGAAAGGTTGGTTCATGCATCGTATACGCCGGCTTGCTTTAATCAGTTTTGTGCTTCTTCTGTTTGTTGTCATCGACGCTCCGACCCTCCTCAAAGCGCAGGTTCAGCCCGGTTCTTTTACCAGTGTTCAGCCGGTAGTTGCGCCGCTGCAACCCGCCACTGTCAATGTCAATGTTCCCGGTTACACTGGCCCGGCTACGCTTGTTGTTTTCGATAGTGCCAGTCGCTCAGTTGGTGCATGGGATTTTGAGGTTGTAAATAGTTATGCCACGATCCAGGTGACACCCCGTGGCAGACTGGGCGAACACTGGGCCGCGCTGTTTGCCGGCGGCGAGCAGGTGGCAAATGGAACGATCTATCTGCTTGATGCGCAGACCATCGTTCAGACCGGCCTTCCCGCCTATGACCGGCTCTATGGACTGGTGCGCAGTTTTATGGCACAAAATACCTTGAGTTACCACATCGGTGAGACCTATATTCATGGTTATCGCTCGCCGGACAGTCCGCTGCTCTGGTTGCGCGACCACTACTATCAGGGGCGCGGCTTCCGCTATTTTGAGCCGGATGTCACGAGTCTGCTTGATGGCTTTCGCCGGGCACAAGAGTTGGACGGCAGCTTTCCCGATTTCCTGGCGCGCCCGGATTGGAACATCCCGGCATTTCGGACACCAGTGGAGGCCGATGTCGAGTATCTGTATGTTCAGGCGGTCTATGAAGCCTGGCAGATGACCGGCGATGACCAGTGGTTGATTGCGCATCTGCCGGCGATGCAGCGCGCGGTCGAGTATACCCTGACCAGCCCGCTGCGCTGGGAGCCGACGCTGGGCCTGGTCAAGCGGCCCTTTACGATTGATACCTGGGATTTTGAGTATGGCCCGACAACGACCGATCCGAATACCGGGCAACCCGCCCCGCGCCACTGGATCGACGAGCAGACGAAGTGGGGCATTTTCCACGGCGATAATACCGGACTGGCGCAGGCGCTGATGTCGCTGGCGCAGGTGGAAACCTATCTTGGGCAGCCGGAACAGGCGCAACGTCACCGCGAACTGGCGGCGACGATTATGGCGCGGCTGAATAATCTGAGTTGGAATGGACGGTTTTACACCCACCATGTCAAGCTGATCCCCTGGGATGTGCCCGGCGTGGACGAGGCGCAGCAACTGAGCCTCTCGAATGCGATTGCGCTCAACCGCAATGTGCTGACCGCCGAGCAGGGCCGCGCCATTGTGCAGGAGTACCACACCCGCCTGCACCGTCCGGGGAATGTGGCCTTTGCCGAGTGGTGGAGCATCGATCCGCCCTTCCCGGCGGGCAGCTTTGGCATGGCCGGCCGCCTGGGTGAACTGCCCGGCGAGTATGTCAACGGCGGCATTATGCCGCTGGTCGGCGGTGAACTGGCGCGCGGCGCATTCCGCTACGGCGAGGAGGAGTATGCCTTTGATATCCTCCGGCGCTACTTCGCCATGGTCAGCCGGACCAATGCGACCTTCCTCTGGTACTTCCCGACCGGCGGGGTTGCCACCGGCCCCGAGTTTCTGGCGACCGACGGCTGGGGTTCGAGTGCGATGCTGGGGGCACTGTTCGAGGGCGCGGCCGGGGTAGAGGACAGCGGCGTGCGCTACAGCAATGTCACCCTCAGCCCGCGCTGGTTTGCCGCCAACGAAGATATCACCGATGCCTACGTCGTTATGCGGTACGCGCCCTCCGACGGCTATGTAGCCTACCGCTGGAACTATGCCGAGGGGGCGGGTGACACGCCTACCCGGTTGACGCTGGAGGCAACCGGCAGCGGCGAGCAGTTACGGCTACGGCTACTCCTGCCTCGCACGGTCCCGCCGGAGGTGCCATTAACCACCACGCTCAACGGTCAGCCCGTTGCCGCCACCGTCGAGATCGTCGGCGACAGTCGCTACCTGGTGCTCAATGCACCGAATGGAATTGTTAAGGTGCAGGTGGCGTGGAATAAGGGTTAGGGGTTAGGGGTTAGGGGTTAGGGGTTAGGGGTTAGGGGTTAGGGGTTAGAATTTAAGTTTAACCTCTAACCGTTAACCCCTAACCGTCAACCGTCAACCTCTAACCGTTAACCCCTAACCGTCAACCGTTAGCCCCTACCCATCAACCGCCGGCAACCCGGCCAGGGCCATGGCTACTTCCTCCTGCGAATATTCGTAGTCGCGGAGGCGGCCGGCCTGGTAGTCAATGTAGGCTTGCAGGTCGAAGTGGCCGTGGCCGCACAGGTTGAACAGAATGGTCTTGCTCGTGCCGGCCTCCTTGCAGCGTAGTGCCTCGTCGATGGCCGCTTTGACGGCGTGGGTGGGTTCAGGCGCGGGCAAGATTCCCTCGGTGCGGGCAAAGGTCAGCCCCGCCTCGAAGCAGCCCAGTTGATGCTCGGCGCGCGGCTCAACCAGCCCCAGCCGGACGACATGGCTGACCAGCGGCCCCATGCCGTGGTAGCGCAATCCCCCCGCGTGAATGCCCTCAGGCACAAATCCGCTGCCCAGCGTATGCATCTTCACCAGCGGCGTCAGGTGAGCCGTATCGCCATAGTCGTAGGCATACAGGCCCCGGGTCAGCGTGGGACACGCGGCCGGCTCGACGGCAATGATGCGCACATCCCGCCCGCCGCGCAGCTTTGCGCCGAGGAAGGGGAAGGCAATCCCGGCGAAGTTGCTGCCGCCACCCGTGCAACCAATGATAACGTCGGGATAGTCTCCGACCTGCTCCAGTTGTGCCAGCGCCTCTTGCCCGACCACCGTCTGGTGCAGCAGCACATGGTTAAGCACGCTGCCCAGGCAATATTTGGACTGTTCATCCTGGACGGCGACCTCGACTGCCTCGCTGATCGCAATGCCCAGGCTGCCGGTGCTGTCGGGATGCTCCGCCAGGATCGCCCGTCCGGCGCTAGTCTCCTCACTGGGACTGGGCACCACCCGCGCGCCGTAGGTATTCATCAGCGCGTGGCGGTAGGGCTTCTGCCGGTAGCTGACTTTGACCATAAAGACCAGCACTTCCAGGTCGAGTAGCGCGCCCGCAAACGCCAGCGCCGAGCCCCACTGCCCGGCTCCCGTCTCGGTGGTCAGCCGCTTCACACCCGCCTGTTTGTTGTAGTACGCCTGCGGCACGGCGGTATTGGGCTTGTGGCTGCCGGCGGGGCTCACACCCTCATACTTGTAGTAAATCTTCGCGGGCGTATCCAGGAACTGCTCCAGCCGCCGCGCCCGGTAGAGCGGTGAGGGCCGCCACTGGCGATAGATCGTCTGCACCTCCTCCGGAATCTCGATCATGCGCTCCTGGCTAACCTCCTGCATAATCAGCGCCGGCGGGAAGAGTGGCTCCAGATCAGCGGGGCCAATCGGCTTGCCGGTGGCGGGATGCAACACCGGCGGCAGCGGCTCCGGCAGATCGGCCTGAATGTTGTACCAGGCCGCCGGCATCTGATCCTCAGTCAGCAGATATTTGACGGTGTCCAAAACTTTCCTCCTCATCAAGCTACAGCAGCGCGTGACGCGTAACGCGTCTCGCATCTCGCAACCAACAAAAAAATCCCCCGCCCCCATGCATGGGGAACGAGAGACGGGGAATCCGCGGTGCCACTCTCATTCGCAGGCTGTTGCCGGCCGGCGCACTCTGCAAGCACGGAGCCGCCCCGAACAGCGGCGAACCGCCGGCGAGATAACGCTCGATGCTCAGCGCCCTGATAACGGTGGCGTCTCCGGCGGCTACTACTTCCGAGGCGTTACACGTTTCAACGTTCTAACGCAATGGTTTCGCTCCGCAACTCCCAGGTCCATTCCGCACCGACGCGCGCATCGGCTTCACACCAGCCGCCGACTCTCTGAGCGGCGTTATGGTACGTACTCTTCCTGTTCATCGTTGTTGCGATCTTGATCTGGCGTGAGTATAGCACGGGGGCAGGGACGTGTCAATGAGAGCGGGGGAGCGCAGAGCGCAGAGGATAGAAGGCAGAGCGGGGGAGCGAAGGCAGTCTCTGCTGCGCTGGTTGCGCTTTGCGCTTTACGCTTTGTCGTTCTGATCCGGTGCTCCGACAGCATGCGTGGGTGACGCCCCGTGTGGTTGGTCCAGCCAGGCACGCAGGTCGTCCTGGGTGGCGAAATCCAGCTTCTTCAACTCAATCCCCGATGGGGATGCATGGGTTTTCAAAGTGTTACTCCGGTGGATTTAGCCTGGATACTGCTGGTTTCAATCCCCGATGGGGATGCATGGGTTTTCAAAGCATCCTCGCTTGAGAAACCCGTTCGCGTCCACGTAGTTTCAATCCCCGATGGGGATGCATGGGTTTTCAAAGTCGCCGTCATCAGCGGCAGGTCCCGTTCGGCCA
>CAKZQX010000092.1 GCA_937141995.1 uncultured Chloroflexaceae bacterium
CTTAACGCAACCCGGGCAAAGTTTGCCATTGTCTTTCCCGGTCAAGGTTCACAGTATGTTGGTATGGGGCAGCAACTTTACGCAATATCCCCGGCAGCCCAACGTATTTTTCAACAGGCGGATGACGTGCTGGGTTTTCCGCTTTCGACGCTTTGCTTTGAGGGTCCACAAGAGGAGTTAGACGACACAATTAACGCACAACCCGCGATTCTGACCGTCAGTATTGCCTATCTGGAGGCATTGAACGAGCGGTTTCGCCTGACGGGGCAGGCGCTTGCGCCGGTCCTGGTTGCCGGGCACAGCATGGGCGAGTTTACGGCCCTGGTCGCGGCCCGGGTGCTCGATTTTGAAGACGCGCTCAAGCTGGTCCATGAGCGCGGACGGTTGATGAAGGAGAGTAGCGTCCAACGACCTGGTGGGATGGCTGCTGTGGTCGGGCTGACCCAGGATATTCTGCGCGAGATATGCGCCGAAGCCCAGGCACAGGCAGCCGGGATCGTGACAATGGCAAATGATAACTCACCGGGCCAGTCGGTGCTGAGTGGTGAGTTGAACGCGCTGCTGCACGCGATGGAACTGGCGAAGGCACGCGGCGCGCGCATGGTACAGCGCCTGACAATCAGCATTGCCTCGCACTCACCCCTGATGCAGCAGGCCGCGCAGAGTTTTGGTGAGACGCTGCAGAATTTCAACCTGCGCCCGCCGGAGATTCCGCTGCTGTCGAACATTACGGCGCAGGTGTTGACCAGCGCGGATGAACTGCGACAGGAGTTGACCGATCACCTGACACTCCCGGTGCAGTGGAATCGTTCGGTGCAAACGGCGGTGGGGCAGGGTGTTGATACCTTTATCGAGGTGGGACCACGCCAGGTGCTCTCCGGGTTAATCCGGCGGATCAGTCGCAACGTACAGAGCATTAGCCTGGGTGAAGTAGAAATCATGAAGATAATCGGGATGGTGGAGGAACGCGCGCACAGTGAAGCTGCGGAACTACCGTCGGAGATACAGTCTTAGCACATATCCCATAGGGCTTACGCGGCAATGAGATCAGAGAGGAAAACGTGCCTACGATAGGATAGAAGAGACCGGATCTTTTTCATGAAAATTCGCGCTCTGTACCAATTTTATGAAAAAGACAAAAAGAGGACCATGCTGCTACCATGCTGCTGCAGGCGAAGCGGACGTTCAGGTCTGAAACCAGACCGAAACAGGCAGCACTGCGTAAGCCCTGATTCTTTTTCGGAAGCATGCAGATCTGCGAGATCCATGCTTCCTGAAAGCTTTACATACCATTTTCTTCCGGTTAAATGTGCAGTTTCAACGTTTATCGCGTAAGGTATGGTATTTTACTGGTATAACAGTATTAGAAACAACCTGGAAATGATAACCTTATGATGAACCGGGTAGTTATTACAGGAATGGGCGCAGTAACACCCGTCGGCAATAATCTACCGACGACATGGCAGGCATTGTTGGATGGACAATCCGGGATTGCAACAATTACGCATTTCGATGCCGGCGAATACCCCATCCGCATTGCAGGCGAGGTGAAGAACTTCACGCTGGACGCAGCCGTGGATGCGCGCGAAGCGCGGCGAATGTCACGCTATGTGCGGTATGCGCTCAACGCCGCGCTGGAAGCTGTCCGTGTTGCTCAACTGGATATGGCCCACGAAGACCCGGAACAGGTAGGGGTGATTTTCGGCACTGGTGCGGGCGGCCTGGATCTGATTGCCGAGCAGCATACGGTGCTGCAAACGAAAGGGCACCGGCGGGTTGGCCCGCTATTCGTAGCTAATATGATCGATGATGCGGCGAGCGGGCATATTGCAATTCAACTGGGCGCAAAAGGCCCCAATATGTCTGTCGTCTCGGCCTGCTCAACCGGCGGGCACAATATCGGCGAGGCATTCGAGACCATCCGGCGGGGTGACGCCGCTGTTGTGATTGCCGGTAGCAGCGATGCCACGGTTGTGCCGTTGCTGCTGGCCGGCTTCACCACCATGAAAGGACTGGCCGATAACGCCGAAAACCCGGCGCAGGCCTGCCGTCCCTTTGATGCCGAACGCAGCGGGTTTGTTCTCTCCGAGGGCGCGGCGGCACTGGTACTGGAGAGCCTGGAGCATGCACAGGCGCGCGGCGCACCGATCATCGCCGAGATTACCGGCTATGGCAGTAGCAATGATGCCTTCCACATGGCCGCCTCCGATGAGGCCGGCGCAGGCTCGGCCCGGGCCATGCGCATGGCGCTGCGCAAGGCGGGGATCCCGTTTGAGCAGGTTACGTATATCAACGCCCACGGCACCGGCACTCCCCTGAATGATGCCGTCGAAACGCGGGCAATCAAGGCAGTTTTTGGCGCGCATGCCCACAACCTGGCGATCAGTTCGACCAAGTCGATGCTGGGGCATATGATGGGCGCGGCGGG
>CAKZQX010000093.1 GCA_937141995.1 uncultured Chloroflexaceae bacterium
CAACCCCTACCCGTGCAACCCCCATAATCCGCCTGAGTCTTCCCCCGGCTATCCCCAACCGCAACCGTTGACGAAAGCCCGGAGATGAGTATACTACTACCATTGTGAAACCGTTGAAGCTCGTGCGGATCGACCCACGCACTATGATGACGCTGCGAACCCGCAACCTGCCAACCACGCTGGACACCTCCCGCCATGATCTCACGGCGGATTTCTTTGTGCCCCTGTTGACCCATGCGCAACGCTATGATCGTGGCGTTGGCTACTTCAGCTCAGGCTGGCTGCGGCTCAACGCGGCGGGCATGGTCCCCTTTGCCGCCAACGGTGGACGCGCGCGCTGGATCACCAGCCCGATCCTGGATGCCCGCGACTGGGAAGCGCTCCAGGCCGGCGATGCGGCCCGCGATGATGTGCTGCTGCGGGTGGCGCTGCGGCAGAATGTGGAGGTGTTGGCGGCAACGCTGGAACGCGATACGTTGTCGGCACTGGCCTGGATGGTGGCGGATGGCATTCTGACCTTCAAGCTGGCCGTGCCACGCAAGGATCTCCACGGGCAGTTCCATGCCAAGTTCGGCGTTTTTAGCGATGCTGGCGGGAATCAGGTGAGCTTCAGCGGGTCGTACAACGATAGCATCCACGGCACTGAGAACTACGAGGAGATTACGGTTTTCTGGTCGTGGGAAGCAGCCTATGTGCCTCACATTCAGGCGACTGTCGAGCGCTTTGAGCGGCTCTGGAATAATCAGGATCAGAATGTGCGCGCCTTTGAACTGCCGGAAGCGGTTCGGGAACAGATCCTGCAACTGCGCACCGCCGAGCGGCCCTATCCGGAGCCGGAGTGGCTGCGGTTGCGCCGGACACGCGAACAGCGCACCGATTACCGGCCTAATCTGCCCGGTATGCCCGATGCTATCACGTTGCGCGATTACCAACTTGTGGCGATCACCGCCTGGTTCGCGCATGATTGTCGGGGCTTGCTGGAGATGGCAACCGGGACGGGGAAGACGATTACGGCGTTGGCGGCGTCGATTCGGCTATTCGGGCGCGAAGGACGGCTGGCGGTGATCATTGCCGTGCCCTATCAGCACCTGGTTGACCAGTGGCATACCGAAGCGCAGGCATTTGGGTACCAGCCGGTGTCGGCGTATCAGCGGAAGAGCGACTGGCTGCAACGCTTTAACCAGCAGGTGTCGGAGTACAACCACGGTGACCGTACCCATATCGCCATTATTACAACCCACACAACCTTTATCGATACCGATTTTCAGCAGACTATCAACCGGATAACCGGCCCGGCCCTGCTTATTGCCGATGAAATGCACCATCTGGGGGCAGAACGCAGTCGCGTATCCCTGCCCGCGTCAGTCTCCTACCGTCTCGGATTATCGGCTACGCCGGATCGCTGGTTTGACGATGTAGGTACATCGGTACTACGGGACTACTTTGGGGAAACAGTATTTGCTTTTTCTCTGGAGCAGGCCATTGGTACGGTGCTGACAACCTACAGCTACTACCCACAACTGGTAGAGCTAACCCCTGATGAGATGACCGAATATCAGAACCTGAGTGAGCAGATTGGCAAACTGATCAACAGTGATGATGATGAGCTACAGGCGGTATTAAAGATGCTGCTCATCAAGCGTGCCCGCATGCTTAACAATGCCGCCAATAAACTGACCCACCTGAGTCAACTGCTGTCTGACCTTGGCCCGATAGATCATGCACTGTTCTACTGCGCACCGGAACAGATTGATGATGTATGTCGATTGCTTGGCTGGGACCACGCACTGCTGATCCATCGCTTCACCGCCGAGGAACCTAATGAGCAGCGTCGGCAACTGCTGGCCGATTTTGCCGACGGTCAGTTACAGGGACTGGTAGCAATGCGCTGCCTGGATGAAGGGGTTGATGTGCCCAGCACCCGCATCGCCTTTATCCTGGCAAGCAGCAGTAACCCGCGTGAGTTTGTGCAGCGGCGGGGGCGGATCTTACGCAAAGCCCCCGGTAAGACCGAAGCGGTGATCTATGACCTGATTACCATTCCGTCCCGGTCCTGGTATGGAGCAACATCATTTAATGCGGAGCAGAGCATCATGCAGCACGAGATCCAACGCTTCCGCGAGTTTGCCGAGAGCGCCCGCAATAAGCATCAGGCACTCGATGTAATCTGGGATATTGCCCGGCAGTATGGTATTGAAATAGACAGCGATACCTTGGTGTTCAACGGTTTCAAACATATCATGAAAGCAACGATAGTACAGACATGTTAGACCAATATAGAACTGCATTTACACGACTAAAGACAGATAAAGCCCACTGGTCTAAAAATGAAAAAACGGCTTATCAATCTCCGTACAAGCCGTTTCTATTGCTATCTGTCATGGATCTAATAGCCCAGGGTGAAATGGTGACTAACTTTATTGATCTG
>CAKZQX010000094.1 GCA_937141995.1 uncultured Chloroflexaceae bacterium
CCGCCATAGTTCTGCGCCAGTTGGACTGCGCGGAGGGCATTTAATCGGCCCCAACCATATTCGGGATCTTTGCCGGGCGCGCCTTTGTCATCGGCACTGGCCTGCAGGATGCAGGCGACATCATAGTTGCTCAGATCGCTGCGCAACGTCCAGATCAGACCGGCCACGCCGGCAACATACGGACTGGAAAACGAAGTGCCGTTCGGTGGGCCATACGTACCACCCAGCACCGTCGTCCAGAGGCCCACTCCCGGCGCGGCCAGCGAAACATAGTCGCCGGTATTGGAAAAGCCGGTGATTGTGTCGGCATTGCCCGTTGCGCCGACGGCCAGCACTTCCGGGTAGGCTGCCGGATAGCTCACCGGATTGCCCGCCTGCCGTTCATTCCCGGAGGCTGCCACAATCAAGGTGCCCCGACTGTGGGCATACTGTACAGCATCACGCAACGTCTGGCTGTCCTGCGAGCCACCCAGGCTCATGTTGACGATCCGTGCGCCATTATCCACGGCCCAGCGGAGGCCGCGCGCGACGCTGGCATCATCACCACCACCACGCGCGCTCAGCACCGTGACCGGCAGAATCCGGCATCCCCAGCACATGCCGGCAATGCCGGTATCGTTATCGGTGTTGGCCGCAATCAGGCCCGAAACGGCTGTGCCATGCCCGTTGGTATCTTCGGAGCCATTCCCGCCATTGATGGCGTTGTAGCCAGGCAGGATCTTGCCTGCAAGATCCGGGTGGTCGGTCGAGACGCCCGTATCGAGCACGGCAACAACGAGTTCGGCCCCGGTGGTGACATTCCAGGCATCAAACGCCTGAATGTTGTTCAGCGCCCACTGCTGCGGCACAGCGGGATCGTTGGGCGTACGCATCGCCGTACGGATAGCGTTCGGCTCAGCAAAAACGACAGCCGGATCAGCCGCAATCTGCACAGCTAATCGGGCGGCGTCGCTGGTTGTGTTCAGGGAGACACGATAGGTATTACTCGTATCGCCGATAGGATCGGCGTGATAAGCTCCCAGCATCCGGAGCAACTTGTTCAGGTGACTTGCCTCGCCGGTTGCGGTGAGTGGCGCACCAACCGGGCGGGCCTCCGCAGAGAGGCTCATGCCTGGTTGGAGTTTAACCAGAACTTCACCCGCGCGATATGGCGCGGCGTCGGGCGCAGCCGCATAGCCGGCATACGGAACGACGACAAAGGTGAGGAGGACAAGTACACACAGCACGAGTGGAATGCGGTTCATTGAATCTCCTTAACGCGAAGGGTAGAGTTGTATGGTGGTCGCACTGGTCCACACAGGTTCCACGTACCATCGTACCACCCTTTGTGGACAAAGCTGCATTATAAACAGAATTATAACAGGGAAAGAGCACTCTCACAATACGAAAGACTGTTGAACATATCGGAATTTCACCGAATTTCCGGCCCCGGTGCAGTTCAATCCCATACAACGGCTAAGACCAGAGGAATGACGCATTGCATACCGGACGGTAGGGCGGTATAATCCCCGCAACTTGTATAAAAGTTTCAAGTTGGCGGAGAGAACGTAGTTACCTGATGATGTCTTTACGAAAACTTCAAGGCAAAATCCTGGCATCAATCTTGCTAGGAATTGTCGTGCTTGTTGTCCTCAGCCTCTTCAGTGATCTGCAAGAGGTGGGGACCAGTTTTAGCACGTTTCGCTGGATAACTATTCCGGCGATTTTGAGTTTTACGCTGCTCAACTATCTGCTGCGCTGGCTCAAGTGGGACTATTATCTGCGGCGGCTGCATCTGGGTCAGGGCGTCAACTACCTCGACAGTGGCCTGATGTTTACCGCCGGGATGATTATGTCGGTAACGCCGGGAAAGATCGGTGAGGTCTTTAAATCCTACTTGCTGCGGCGGGTCAATGGCACGGCGGTCAGCGTCTCCGCGCCGATTGTCCTGGCCGAGCGTCTGACGGACGGGTTGGCCATGCTGTTGCTGATGGCCCTGGGGTTGACGCTCTATCCACCTGCGCGTCCGCTCTTTGTTGTGTTGCTGGTTCTGAGCAT
>CAKZQX010000095.1 GCA_937141995.1 uncultured Chloroflexaceae bacterium
CCCGCGTATATCAACTGGTAGTACCAGTACGCGCGATACGTAAATTCCGATTGTGCGTGGATCTTCAAACGTCTGCGAACGCAATGTTAGTTCAAGATCGCCGTTGTGCATCAGATCTGCCGGAACCATCAGGCGAATACGGCGCGCGGTACCGCTATCCGGTATCGCGGCGAGGAGTGTATCATTGGCGTATACCTGTGCTTCTACGGGTTGGTCATTCGGATGGCGCGTAACCACCGTCAGATCAACCTGCCACGCCCCGCGTCCCAATCCCGGCAGCACGATCTGACTCTCGCCCCGGCTCCAGCGATATGTGCGGGCCGGCGCTAACTCCACCTGATCAACCAGACCAGGCGGCGGGTCAGGATTGCCCACAATCGCCGGTTCCAGACGCAGGCGCAACTGTTCTGCGCTACCAAGTTCCGCCGGAATAATTGCCACCAACTGACTCTGACTACGCCGTTGCATCACGGTTAAAGGCTGATCATTAACAGACAGGATGACACTACCAAGGACTCCAGCGGGTTGGCCCTCAGCGGCAGAGACAATTGCCACCCACGTACCGTTACGCTTACCGGGAAGGCTTATGCTATTCTGATCTGCGGGCCAGAAAAAAACGGCATTAGCGGCAGTTGCATCTATCTCGCGCACCTCGCGTTCGTGAAAGTCGCGCAAATATGCCGAGTCATGGTAACTACCCAGATCAATTTCAACCGTTGGGCGTACCCGGTAGCTCAGGATTAGCACCAGCAGTGTTAAGAGCGCCAGCAGCAGCGCCGTCCAGAGCGCCAGTGTGCCCGGCAAGGGACGCACCAGCGTCCGGTTGAGCCGCACAGGTTTTGATAACACACGTCCTGAAAGCGAACGAGCCATAGATCTATCCTGCGTTACGCTACCAGCGATAAACTGCGCCGATAGCAGATATATTTGATGAGCACGGGCAGAAATTGTAACAGAAATAGCCGACCATGCAAGAGAGCAACCCGGTTTATGAAAGCAGGATGCGTGCCTGACAGCAAGCAAAGAATTGCTTGCTGTTAAGGTATCTCGTATACAGCAAATGATGGCTGGTCACGACTGGGGAAATCAGGTCCATACACTAGTGGAACAGGATCGGACCCAATGTATGGTATCAGCAACTGCTTATCTTTCTGAAGTGTGTATCCGGATAAGATAAACCGGCTCTCGGATTGTGCCAGGCGGGGTAAAGATGCTTCATTAAATGTTTTAACCGGAAGACCATAGGTCATATAAGTTAACACCGAGTTGCGCATGAGCCCCTCGGGGACATACATCTGATTTAGCGCCTCCGGTCCCTCTTCATCAACCAGATCCCGCAAGTAGGTTCCAACCTGCGTATGCACCGGGTAGAATGACCCCCACACACGATTATCAACTGCCATATGTGCGAAATACAACCACGCATTAAGTACCAGCGCTATGAGAACGACCATGAGTCCTGCCGCCGGCATCCGGAATTGGGGGCGAAGCCATGCTGGTTGTTGGTGCTGCAATGTACTACCCCAACTTGTTTGTATACCCCGGCCAATCTCTGTCCATCCCAAAGCGGCAATTGTGCAGGCAAACCCGACTGCGCCGATACTACGCATTGCATGCGGACTATCTACCGCTAATGCACTGGGTATAAGGGTAATCCCTAACGCTCCGAGCAGAAACATGCTACGCCAGTCACGCCAGTAGCGCAACAGCGTCGCGCAACCCATCAGAAATCCTAACCCCGTGACGAAATCAAGCATCGGGCTATCAGGCGCATGGTGTCGTCCGTTGTTGTCACCGCGAACATGAAACATAAGGAGATGGCGTTTCAGTGCTTCATCATCCAGGACCGCCAGTGGCGAACGGCCTTTAAGCGCCGACTCGCGTAGGAGAAAGATACCGCCCACACGATCATTGAATGCGTCCGGTTTATCCAGTACATAGGCCATTAGTGGAGCTACAGCCAGGGTGAATCCTATTCCCACCACAATCATACTGGCAAGCCATACGCGCCAACGCCGTATATTCTGTAGGAGCATGAGAAGTGCTAATAACCCGGCTACTACGGGAGCTAATCGCCCGGTGTGGTATGTTTGTACCGCCACACCGATACATATACCCGATAGCAGCAGCGTAACTGCTTGCCGGATGCCGGGTGCAATATTCGTGTTCAGCCGTTGTCTCACTTGAACAGACGAGTGCTGTCGGTGCGCTGATGTTGCCTGATCGTCATGCGCATGCTCCAATCCCACCAGGAGCAACCATAATCCCAGAAGACTAAACAACGGATCAAAGATAGTGGGAAACGAGAAGCGGCTAAGGGTCAGATGCCAGCTTGAAACTGCGAGCAATGCCGCCGCCAGCAATGCAATATCTCTGCGCCGCATGATGTGGGCCACCAGACCATACAGAGGAAAGACCGTCACCGCTCCAGCCAGTGCTACCACCGGGCGCATAGACCAGTCGTGGACGCCAAACAGCTTTAATGATAATGCAAATGGGTAAAATCCCAGTGCAGGCATATTAACCCGACCTGATGCTACATAAATGGGATGGTAATCGGGGTCATTGAGCAGGCGTAGCGCGATCAAACCGTGGCGTGCTTCATCACGCCACAAACCGTATGGCAGGTCATCCAGGCGATACAGACGTAACCCCAGTGCCACCACGAAGATTACTACGAGCAGGAGTAGTGACTGGGTGCGCGTAATACCACCTGTGTCGAGGTGGGGTGGCCAGGGTCGGGTTTGCGGGGGTTGTGACATGCTGTAAACAGATATCAGCAGGAGCAGGCTACCAAGCATCAGACCAAGACCGAAACCTATAGCCCACTGGTTGAGTAACCACTGTGCTATTACAAATAATCCCAGGCTTACCCAACCAATAATCGCCGGCAGTTTCTTGATCTGCAGGCGCTCACGCGCGGCTGCGATCATTGCGCGAAGAGTAGCAACGGCCTTACCCCCAATCAGCGCGAGCGTTACAATGCCCAGCGTCCATGGTATTCCCGGTAAGGCCCACGCCAGTGTGTAAGGATTATGCCACGCCCACACCATGAGTCCAAGTGCAACGCCTCCGGCAATGATATAAACCTGCGCCGGCGCGAAGCGGCGTCTATGTGGCAGTAGCGTTCTATTGATCCGCCACACCCCACCCGCTAGAACCGCCACACCCCAGGTCAGTAAAAGCGCGCGTTGTAGCGGTACGCCGCCCAGGCGGGAGGTGAAACTCCCCGTAAATGGTACAACCCTGATCCAATCGATGACAACACCGAGCCTGCGACCGTCGTGTGCGCCCGGACGATTGGTAGCACTGGTCAACTCGATCCGCTTCACATTAACACCTGTACCAAAAGCATCTCCTGGTGGTAAAAAGCGGTAAACACGCCACCCATCCATGATATCCAGGGTCACAAACTGCTGTCCGTCACGTTCCAATACCAATTGCTGGTCATCAATGGGACGGCGAGGATCGTTGTAGAGACGCATCTCTACAATAGAGGGGCGCGCATTTGCACCATGCAACACGAAGCGCGCGCGTGGTAAACTCCAGCGGAATGTTGCAGTCCCACCATTTTCAACTTCAGGAACAGAGAAACCATAGAGGAACCGGTTATCACCCGGCGAACCAACATCAAGCTTCCACTCGGGGGGGGCACGCAAAATGAGCAAAAATGCTACGGTCGTTATAATGAACAGGAGCGCCGGCAACCACAATGTTGTAGCAACTGTCGAGAAACCCCACACATTTACAGTCTTTAACCTATCAGAAAAGGCAGGGATGCCTGCCAAATGCTGGTTGTTTACCTCATACTGTGACGAAAGAGGTTTCTCGCTAGTTTTCACTATCCACCTTTGCACGTTGTTTTATAGGTGAGCGTAAAAGTGTAGCACTGTGGTATGGGCTGATGACATCACCCAGATGTTGTGAGAATTGAGCATAATGTTGCAATCCACGCTGATGTAAACTATAACGCGCCAGCACATGCAATGTTCTGAGTCCATAGACAATACTGCGCTGGAAGTTTACCGATGATGCTTCCTCAAAATAACGGGTTTCGACAGCAACTTCGCCGATATGGAACCCAAACGCCGCCGCTTGAACAATCATCTCTGTATCAAAGACAAAATCATCGGAATTCAGCACGAAGGGAATCGTTTCGAGCAGACGGCGACTATAAGCGCGAAACCCGGTGTGACATTCGGAAAGATGCTGGCCTAATACATGATTCTCACATATGGTGAGGAAGCGGTTGGAGATATACTTCCAGATGGGCATCCCCCCCTGCAACGCCGGACTTTTGAACCATCCGTTTCCTCCAAGCAGGCGTGAGCCGAGCACCATATCACACTGGCCCGTACAGATTGGTTCAATCAACGCCGGAATGCGGGTTGAGTCATACTGGTAATCCGGATGCAACATGACCACGATATCAGCATCAGAGCGTAATGCCTCTAGATAGCATGTTTTCTGATTACCACCGTATCCCCGGTTTTGTACATGGATTACCACTTGCAATCCTAGACGTTGCGCAACTGCAACTGTCTCATCTTGAGACACATCATCCACCAGAATGACGTGATCAACAACACCGGGAGGGATATCATGATAAGTGCGCTCCAGTGTCCGGGCAGCATTATAGGCCGGCATCACCACCACAACACGCTGGTAACTCATTACCGCCTCGAAATTATTATGACTCACACATCTGCCGATAGAATAGATAGATTGTAACAGAAATAGCCAACCGCGCAAGATGTAGACAAATTTTAAACAAACAAATTTTAAACAAACAAACGCCCGGTGCAATAATTTTGCACCGGGCGCGTCTGGGTACTCTGCCAGGGCCATCGTATCTAATTCTGCATGACAATGCAAAATCCGGTTGTCACTCAGTTATGGTAGCGGCGGGTGGATTCGAACCACCGACCTTCGGGTTATGAGCCCGACGAGC
>CAKZQX010000096.1 GCA_937141995.1 uncultured Chloroflexaceae bacterium
CCCGTCATCTGCATATAGATCAGGGAGCCGTCATTCGTTGCAATGGTCAGGCGGGCATCAACCTGGCCAACTCCGTCCTGCCGCAGCATGAACCAGTCACCACCCGTCGGGCGAAGTTTGCCCGTGAGCTTTGGCCCCCAGACCTCACCGCCGGCAGCCAGTTCGTGTGCCTGCAATCCACCCGGCACCGGACCAAGCATGTCAATATTGATGTCGAAGAGCAGGCGAAATGAGAAGATATGCTCCAATTCGTATGGAAGGCGCTCAGTATACTCAGCCATAGATATTCCTCCAGCTTAGAAATGTTGCTGCCAGACAGTCCCCAACATCATGCCGACTTCGGCTGCAACTGCTGGAACAGGCCAAAGTCATTCTCGTTGACATGCATAGTCTTGATCTTGCCCTGCTCAAAGGTAAAGATATCAATCCCGTAATCCTCAACGATATTGCCGGTGGCGGGCATGCCGAGGAACTCGCCCTTGTGGGTGCCCTTGATGCGCCAGCGCGAGGCGACCTTGTTGTCGCCGGCAATCTCGCGCTCCACCGTAAAGGTGATGTCGGGGAAGGCGGTGCGCAGGTAGGTGACAAAGCCTTTCATATTGTCGTAGCCGGCAATCGGCGCGGGCTGCGTCGGGATGATAAACTGGAAGTCCGGCGTCATAATCTCTTCGATCAACTCCAGCTTGCCCTGGCTCATAATCTCGTTGAAGTAGATGTGCGTCGTCTTCAGGTTCTGCTCGGGGTTCTCGGCCAGCAGCGGGCTGGTGGGCAGGATACCAAGCTGATTGAACATGCCGACGGTGTCTTCATTGCCGTGTGTCTCGACAATCTTGCCGTTCGCCATCCGCTGCCAGGAGATGCCGTCAATCTCGAACGTGCGCCCACTGGGGGGAATATCGCCGGCAACCGTGTGAATGGCCGCGCCCAGATGGGTGCCGCCGCCGAGCCAGCGCGTCACGACCGTGTCCTCAAAGGCAACCATATCCTGCGGATGGATGTAGAAGTCCGGGAAGCAGCTATGCAGCATCGTCACCAGTTCTTTGAAGCCGTCCGGTCCCCGGTAAGGTTCGGGATGGGTCGGCAGCGTAAAGACAAAGTCGGGTGCGATGAGTTCGTACAGAGTTGCCAGGTTACCGTCGGTCATGATTTCTTTGAAATAACGCATGGCAATATACTTGTTCTGGACTGCGGACATGGACATACCTCCTCTGCGAGTGATTGCTATGGTTGCTGAAGTCGGCAAACCGTCGTCGTATGTTTGTGCATGTTCATTCGCGTGGCGCTGTCTTGGCGAATGGGGCATTTCCTGGTACATCCCATTCGCGGGTTACGCTTAGAGCGGTACGGAGCCTTCCCGGAGGGTCAAACCATCCACAGTATAGATGACAATGACGGGCTTCCCGCTGGTGGGCGAACGGCGCACGACCCAGGTCTGAGCCGCATCCATCATCAACCGCTCGCTCTTTGCGGCCGGCGGGTTCCAGCGACTGGCTTCCCAGTAAACCACCAGCTTAATGTCGGCCTGGCTCTGGTCGGCATTGAGGGCGATCTCCAGCGTTTGCAAGGTGTGAACTTCATCGAAGAAGATGCGGATCACGCCCTGGTACCAGCCCTCGAACTCGGCCAGGCTGCGCAGGGTAGCCTCCGGGAAGCGCATCTCCAGCCCTTCTTCGGCCAGCATGGGCAGGACTTCAACCATCGGTGCATGCACATCCAGTTTTTGGTACCAGTCTTCAACGACCTGCTTGACTTCGTCTCGAGTTAGTGGCGCAAGTTTGCTCATTGGTCTCTCCCAGAATTGATGCGTGTGTCCGAGTGCGGGACAATCGGACTGGAGTATGCCCGCCCCCGGAGCGTTTTCATGCGAATGGCGTAAATGCAATCAGGCCGGTAAAATGATGGGTGGCCTTGTTGCCCTTCAACAAAAAGACGTTGTAGACACGCGCCTCACCATGCGCGGTCAGAATTGTGGCTTCAAAAAAGATTGCGTCGCTGGTTTCGGTGAAGCGGTCGGTTGACTTGAGTTTGATCTGCCCGACCTGGGCCATGTAGTTGGTAAAGTGCGCCAACAGCGCGGCGTGCCCCTGCACCGTCGTATCAAACCCGACCAGGGTCGCGTCAGCGTGATACTGTTCCGCGATCAACCGGGAAACATCACCCGCCTCCAGGCAGGCGATCTGCCGATCATAGAACTGTCTTCCAGCAGTTGACATTATTCTGGCTCTTTCGGTCGGATGAATACCACTGTGCAGATCAGACACCCGGAACCTGGTTACTGATAACTAGATCCAGCAGGAAGGGGCCATTATGCTCCAACATCTGCCGGATGGCACCCGCGACCTGATCGGGATGCTCAACCCGCGCTGCCGGAACGCCCAGTGACTGCGACAGGGCAGCAAAATCGATCACGGGATTATTCAGATCGAAGCCGTGCGGAAATGCATGCACTTCGACGCCGACCTGTTCCTGCCAGTATTGCAGGATGTTGAGTTTCAGCAGCATGTAGCTCTGGTTGTTGCAGATGACAAACTTTGCGCCGATGTTGTACCGGGCCGCTGTCCAGAGCGCCTGGATGGTGTACATGCTGCCGCCATCGCCCGTGAAGCCAATAACTGTCTTCTCGGGATGCGCCAGTTTGAGTCCCAGCGCGCCGGGAATACCCACGCCCAGCGAGCCGCCCCGGGTCTGGAAGAAGTGCCCCGGCAGCGTCGGCGGCATATAGCGGGTCAGATCGGGGGAAACCGTCAACGCCTCGTCGAAGATCATCACATCCGGCGGTACCTGCTGCGCCAGTTCGGCCATAAAGCGCGCGGCATGCAACGGTACCTCATCACGCACGGCGGCGTCACGCTCGCGCTGCTGCGCCATGGTGGACTGGTTGGCGGCAGCGGAAGCCTCCGTCCGTGCCTCGGCTGCCTGCCGCTGCTCGTCCGATAGTTGCCGCGTCAGAGTCTCAGCCAGGGCAGCAAGGGTTAATTTCGGATCGCTTAACAACCCCAGGTCTACCGGGAAGTTTTTGGCGATCTCGTAGCCGTTCAGATCAATATGAATGGTCTTTGCGTCGGGAGCAAAAACATCTTCCAGGTTGGGGTAAACCTCCGGGAAGACATAGGTGCCGACAATCAGAATCGCATCGGCCTGCAACGTAACCTTGCTGCTGGCGCTGCCGAACATATGCCCCAGCATGCCCTTGAACAGTGGATGAGTGTAGCTCAGGTTGACCTCGGAGGAGTCCGCGCCCCAGACCTCTGCGCCCAGCAACTCAGCCACGCCGGCCAGTTCGTCCTGCGCGCCGGCGGTGGCAATGCCGTCACCCATAATGATCAATGGGTGCCGCGCCTGCGCTAGATAGGTGGCAGCCTGTTCAATTAACCCCGGCTCCGGCACAACCCGCGTGGAGGGAATAACCGTCGGCAGGATCGGCTCACTGTTGAGCGCGTCGAGGATATCGGCAGGGAGGCATACAAACACCGGACCCATCGGCGGGGTCGCCGCAATCTTGACCGCCCGGCGCAGCACGCGCAAGAGCGAGTCGGGGCTAACTACACGGGTGGCCCACTTGGTGACGGGCCGGGCCATACCGACCAGATCGGCCGCCATCTGCGCATCCAGCGCGTCATATTTGATGCCCGCCTCACCCGCAATTACCACCAGCGGTGCATGCCCACGCATCGCCTGATAGAGCATGCCAATCCCATTGCCCAGGCCCACCCCGCTGTGAAGCTGGACCAGGGTTGGTTTTTTGGTCGCACGCGCATAGCCGTCAGCCATCCCGACCGCGATGCTCTCCTGGAGCGCCAGGATGTATGCAAAGTCAGGATAGCCTTCGAGTGAGTCGAGAAACCCCTGCTCGACGGTGCCGGGATTGCCGAACATGCAGGTCATCCCGTCGGCCAGGAACTGTTCAATGATCGCAAAACGCCCGGTTTTCTGGCTCATCTTCTGCTCTTTCCTGTTCACAGAACTGAGAACTAAGAACTAAGAACTTGACTAAGAACCAAGAACTGAGAACGAAGGACTGACTTCAGTTCTCATGGTTCTCGGTTCTCGGTTCTCGGTTCTCCGACGACTACCACCCCCAGCGGCGCAACTCATGCTCAAGTGCTTCGATCATCTTCTCACCGACCAGACGCGAGTCCTGAGTCGAGCGACCACAGAGGAAGGGATAGTCCAGAACGGTTGAGATGGTGCGGCCCACACCCCCGTGGAACTGCCCTTCGGGGCCGACCGCATCGCGCAGAATGTACTCCAGGGGATAGAACGGCGGACCAAAGTTGGCGTTGACGCCCAGCACACCGGTGCCGTCCTTGTAGTCATATTCCAGGGCATGGCCGGTCACATGCTTACCCCGGATAATGCTTTTGCGCTCGGTCCACTCGCGGGCAAAAGCCAGGCAGGTAACGGCATAGCATTCGGCGGCGATCAGCTTGTTCTGGTAGTAGAAGCCCAGGATGACATCATGCAGCCGCTGGTTGTTGACCATATCGATCATTGGGCCGCTGCCGCCAACCATCAACAGCGCGTCATACTCTTCAAGTTCTTTCCAGCACTGATCGCGTTTGTTGTGGTAGGCTTCCAGCTCATGACCGAAGTTGGGATCATTGAAGTAGGGGCGTTCCGGGAACCAGGCCGACAGATTAACCGGATTATCCAGGCGGTTTGACTCATCAATCTCGCGGGTTCTGCGGGCATAATACTCGTCGGTGACAACCTTCTTCAAGGGTGGATCAAAGTAGCCCGCCTCCATGCTGGGTGGCAGCGCATGCGGACGCTTGCCCCGGGCCGTCATAAAAGTGCTGGTATACCCATGCTGATCAAGCACCTCAAGCGGACCGACGAGTTCCTCACCCCAATAGCCCCACTCCGATAGCATGACCAGGACTTTTTTCGTTGCCATGAATTTCTCCTTATTGAACTTGCCTGACCCCATAGAAACAATCATTCCGATGGATGCTGCGTGATACCACGCTCATTCGACAGCAGTGACAACGTGGAGCGCAGGTGCGTCAGCAGGGCATCAATATCAGCAAAACCATGACGCTCCCCGGTATGTGAGTCTTCCAGGCTGTACCGCCAGATTATGGGTGTCTGCGCATGGGAACTGCGTTCTTCCCAACAGCGAAGCAGGTAAACCTGATAGCGGGGCGGCTTCAGCATGGATTTATTCCTTAAACATCTTTGGGTACTAACGCACACAGGCCAGCATAGCAGGCCGACGTAAAGAAATCGTTAGCTGATTATGGTGTATGTCGGAATTATCGTTAATTCTATTTCTGCAATAGTATGCGACGGTTGGGTGACGGAGATGGTCCCTTCGCTTTGTCATGCACTGTATGCCATATTGCGAGGTCTGATACATCGTTAATGTGGGGGCCACATGATGATATTCCTGGTACTTTAGTCCCGCGTACCAGGAATGAAATACGGCATTATTCTTACGGCGTGATAGGACTTCGAGACGTTGCGCAGCCAGATACAGACCAGTACTATTGTTTAGTAGTTCGATGATGAACATAAAAAAGACTGCCGGAATAGTACTACATACATGCCAATCGGTTAGAGGGGAGCGACTTCAATGGTTGAAGGGTTAAAGCTGGAACTGCTAGGAGGGGTCTCACTTCGTTACAATGAAGCTCCGCTTGCCGGATTTGTTTCTACCAAAGCTCAGGCGCTACTCTGTTACCTGGCAGTCACGGGCCAGGTCCACACACGGAGCAAGCTGGCCGATCTCTTCTGGGGGGATCGCACCGAGGCGGAAGCCCGGGCCAATTTGCGCGTAACACTAACCAACCTGCGTCAACTGGTTGCTCCTTACTTGACCATCACCCGACAGACCGTTGCGTTTAACCCTCAACCCGATTGCTACCTGGATGTAACCCATTTTCAGTCCGGCTGCCGGATGATCGGCACTGTCCCGACGGAGGCGAGTATGGCTCACCTGCAGCAGGCAGTGGCGGTCTACCAGGGCGACCTGCTGGCAGGCTTGCATGTGCGGAGCGCGCCAATGTTTGACGAGTGGCTGCTGCTGCAGCGTGAACATCTGCGCCAGCAGGCTATTCAGGCGCTCTATACCCTGGCGGCCTACCATACTACCCGGGGCGAGTTTGCGGCAGCGATTGACTATACCCAACGACTGCTGGCGATCGAACCCTGGCATGAGGAATCCCACCGCCAGTTGATGCTGCTCCTGGCGCTCACCGGCCGGCGCAGCCAGGCATTGGCCCGGTATGAGATCTGCCACCAGACCCTGACCTGCGAACTGGGTGTCCCCCCCTCCGCTGAAACAACAACACTCTACCAACATATTCTTGATGGACAGTTCAATTCCCCCGCCCATGCAGCCGCAACCCTTCCCACAGCACAATCCAACTCACTATATCACCGGGAGCCGTTGCCCTTTGTCGGGCGGGGCTGCGAGTATGCCTGGCTCTTTGAGCAGTGGCAGGCTGCCTGTGCCCGGCAGGGTCAGGTAACGCTGGTCGAGGGTACCGCCGGGATTGGAAAGACGCGCCTGGTTGAAGCAGTACTGCGCCATGCCGCCGGTATGGGCGCTCAGTTGCTGGTCGGGCGTTGCGCTGCATTTGAGCAGGCCATGCCCTTCCAGCCTATCGGTGAAGTTTTACGCAGTCTGTTCCGAAGCAACCCGGTAGCCCTGGATGCGCTGAACGAGATCTGGCTCAGTGAGTTAACCTGCCTCCTGCCCGAAATGTTTGAACGCTATCCGAAGCTGTCCCGGTTGCCGACAATCCGTGATGAGGGCTCCCGCATGCGACTCTTTGAGGCGGTTGCACAGACATTTGCGGCACTCGACGCACACGCTTCCGGAGTAATTGTCTTTCTTGATGATCTGCATGCGGTGGATCCGGCAACCACCGATCTGCTGCGTTACCTGTCTGAGCGCCTGCAACATACCGCTATCTGGTGGGTGGGCACATATCGGCCGGAGGCGCTTGCGGCCAACGCGCCCATGCTGCGCCTGCGCCAGGATCTGGCACAGGCCCGGCGGGTGGCGCAACTCAATCTGCCGGCGCTGGATGCGCCGGCAATTGCGCAACTGGTTGGGCATCTACCCGGATTAGCGCGGGAGCAGGCCGGGCTATTGACCGAATTTCTGAGCGCATGCTCGGAAGGGAATGCCTTTATTCTGGCGCAGTTTCTGCAGGAACTGGAACGAAGTGAAATCTTATGCGCCAGGGATGCGGAGTTGTATCTGGATAGCCGCCGACTGGTGCAGCAGTCGATAACCGTTCCGGCCGGGGTGCAGGCACTGATCCAACAGTGGTTGCAGGGGCTGACGCCTGCGGCGCGCGCGCTGCTGGATCTGGCGGCCCTGATTGGTCGGACCTTCGATCTGCAGGTGCTGGAGCAGGCCGCCGGGATGGCCGGTGCAAAGTTTCACCGTGCGCTGGAACTGTTGCTGGCACGCCGGATCATACACGAGGTACATCCCCCCACGCCGCCTGAGACAATGCACGAGACGCTGGAATTCTCATACCGGCAGCATCTGGATGGGGTGGGTATGCTGCACTGGCCCGATGACGCGGCAGTACCATCAACCCTGAACCGGGTGGAGTATGCGTTTACCTACCAGATTGTGCAACAGATGGTGTATGCCGGCCTCGCGCCGGGACACCGCCGGCAACTGCATGAACAAGTTGTGTGGGCGTCTGAGCAGTTGGAAGATACGTTTAAACCGGTAGCACAGCCGATCCCTGCGGGATGGCAAGAGCGTGATGCACTGCGCAAAACCGCCTGAGCGATAGCCGAAGATGCGCGGGGAGCAGTTCGGATGAACCGCTCCCCGGCGTGCTGCAGCAGGTTGCGCTACTGCGCCGTTGCGTCCATCTCCATCATCCCGAACATATTCCCCTCGGTATCCTTGAAGTAGGCTATATAACCAATGCCGGGAACAGCCATTTTAGGCACAACGATCTGTCCACCATTCGCGGTTACGCGGGTGCTAAACTCATCAACCGAGGGCACATCGATGGTATTGACGATATGCTCATCAGCCTGGCGGCGCATCAGCGCCCCGTCAATCCCCGGCTGATCCGGCCCGCCCGTCCGGGCCAGCCAGTAGTCCTGCGGCCCATCCCACTTGGTAAACTCCCAGCCAAAGACACCGGAATAAAACTTTGCGGCCCGATCCGGATCATCGACAGCGATTTCGAAGTGAACCACGCGTGGCATACAACCTCCTCTGCTGAACTTCTGTGCCGTCACAAATGTGACAGTAGTCGCTCAAATGTTCGGTAGCATGCTGTCAGTATAGGCGATCCGCCGCCGGAAAACTTCTCGAATCTTGCGCAATTTGCACGCCTGTTCGTATTTCTCGTGTCTTGCGCCCATTTCATATCTTTCGCGGTCCAGATGCCCACTACGCAACGCATGTTATTTGACACGCGTTGCGTAGTGGGCATCCAAACGGGACATTTCGCCCGGTGAACGCCAGAATCGCCTGCGGCAGCATGGTACTTTTTTCTTCTTTTTTACAAAACATTTGCACGTTGTGCAAATGTTTTGTAAAAAAGATGGGTTCTTCCGCCCTGCCGGAGGCGGAATCTCCTGTCGGTTCAATGACCGCGTAAGTCGTGTTATCTGACCCGACTTACGCGGTGGACGTACAAACTGTACGGTTCACCCAATAGAAGCCCGATTCGCCTGCGGCAGCATGGTACTTTCGGTTTCTTTTTCACGCAAATGTGGCTCGGAGAGCCACATTTGCGTGAAAAAGATTGG
>CAKZQX010000097.1 GCA_937141995.1 uncultured Chloroflexaceae bacterium
CACATGGCCCGGCAACGCTTCGCGGTGGAGGTGGTTGCGCCCCAGGTGGAGGAATTGTATGCTCAGTTGCTGCAGGCGCAGCGTACAGGGTGATCCACGCATTCTGCCGGCTGCACAGCCCGGTCACATCCCCGTGAGCGTGGCCTGGATTGCCTGGCGCAACTCGTCGCGCAGCAGCGGGGTGATCAGGATGCTCAGGCGCAGCAGCGGTTCGGCCAGCCATGATGTGGCGACCACCGTTTCCCAGGTAGGCCGGGAGTAGGCCATCAGCACGGCCAGGAGGGTCGCGCCGGCAAGCAGCGCCTGAAGCAGACCCAGGATACCCCCCAGCAGATGCTCCGGCCATCCGAGAAATAACAGGCCAACGTAGCGATGCAAGAGCGAGGCGATCAGACCGGCAAACGCGCTAAAGCCGATCAAAACCAGGATAAATCCCCATGCGCCCGCCGGCGCATCACTGGACGTAAAGGAACTGAGCCAGGCGGCCACCACCGGGCCATAGCTCCCGGCCACGACAATGCCCACGAGCAGGCCGGTGACGGCGAGCACCTGACGAATCAGCCCCCAGTAACTGCCCAGTACAGCGCAGAAGATGATCGCGCAGGCCATGATAATGTCGAGCATATTCATGCCGTCGCGCAGCGTGCATCACGCATACCCGGTAAGAATATATGGTACTGAACCCGCCTCACGCCTGACTCTGCTCGCGCTCCCGGCGTTTCTTCTCATAGCGCATTAACCCGACGACACTCATTTCGCCCCAGCTTTCGGCAATCAGCGCGCCCGGGTAATCCGTCCGCACTTCGGGCAACCAGCGGGCGTTGATCGCCGCGACATCCTCATCACCGGCATCCATTGCCGCCGTAACAACCGCAACCAGGTCCTCGAGTTTCTCGTGGGCGCGCCGGAGTTTGTCCTCAACATCGTCATGCGGACCCCAGTGTGTCACGAAGAGGCGGCTGATATCCTGCTCTCGCAGCATGGCAATCGTGTTGCGCTGCGCGGCAAGGTCGTAGGTCGGCGGCGGCGTGCAGGGGAAGAAGAGGTTGTATGGGGGCATATCTAACCCGGCGGCATCACCGATGAAAAGCCCACTGCTACGCCGCTCCCGGTACGAGAGATGGTCCGGTGAGTGGCCGGGAGTGGCGATTGCCTCCAGCACCACATCGCGCCCCAGGTCGAGCCGCAGACTCTCGGCCGGGCGCAGGCGCTCTTCGGGGATAGGCCGCATCTCGCCATGCAGCGGCCAGGCGGCCTCGCCAATGGCCCGGCGCGAGCTTTGCATCAGGCGCGACGGATCAACCAGGTGGGGCATGGTCATGCTGTGGATGTAAACCGCCGCGCGGGGCAGTTCGGCGGCCAGATGCCCGGCGCCTCCCGCATGATCCATATGAATATGGGTGCAGAGAATATGACTGACGGCTTCGCGGGGGATGCCAAGTTGCTCCAGTCCCGCCAGCGTGCGCGGAACGGTCATCGCGGTTCCGGTTTCGATTAGCGCAATATCTTCGCCACGCACAACATACGTGACCCCTACCCCCGGTCGTTCCAGCAATTCATGATCAATTGCAGTAATGTGGTCGTCAACGGGTATGATCTCCATAGACGAAACGCTCCTTTTCCCTTGACAAACAGACAACACCGGAGCAATGCCTGCTTCCGGCATAGCACGGATACCACAAAGAACAGAGAACAGAGTAACAGCGAACAACATGTGCCTGATACACCATCATTGGACATGATGTTTGTGCTTTGTGCTTTGTTTGTTCGTTCTTTCGCTATGTAGTCGCGCAGTAAAAGTGGACTTTCCCAGTATACAACACAAAGATACAGAGAGCCAGACGGGGAGCAGCAAGCACAAACCGGGAGCGCCGGATCAGGCCGGATGCGGTCTGCTTCAGCGTTCCCGGTTTAGTGGATCGGGCATGTTACGATGGATCTTGACTCGACTTGTTGCGGCTTCGGCGTTTGCGTCGGCGCGATGACTGTTTTGCGCCGGAAGATGCGTCTGCCTGCTCGGACGTGCCTGACCGGGGAGCCGAGGATTTCCTCCCGGTATGCTCAGTTCGCCCGCTCCCTCTGGGCGCGTTCCGGGAATGCTCGCCGGTTGTCGACTTCTGCGCCGGCCCATCAGTCCGCTTCTCGTTCCGCCGCCGCGAAGCGGATTGCGGGGAGCGTTTGCGGGGGCGTTTGTCCGACTCGCGGCCTGAACCGGACTGTTCGGAACGCGCTGTCGCCGTCATACGTGAGCGATGACGCGAAGTGCCGGCCGGCTCATCGTCCGCAGTTGACTGTCCTGTCCGCCGCGATGACGTGAGCGCGGCATCCTTGCCGGCGGCATGCCCATACTCCTCGAATGTTGCGGCACCCTCTTCCAGCCATGCCAGCGCATCCAGGACTGCCTTGTTATCGACCTCATCGTCAAGCAGTTCCATATCCAGCGCGGCGTTATCTACCGGGTGTGCATCGCGGCGCGCATGCGGGGTAATGCCCTCTTCCGCCCGGCTACGCGCGACCGTATGCGCATGCCGGGTCGCCTCCTGGATCTGATCCCGGGTATAGGTATCGGGCATCCCGCTCTTCGCCAGTTGCACCGTCACCGTCTGTTTCAGTACATTGAGTGCAATAACTTCGCCGGGGCCATCGGGTGTTTTGACCCATGCACCCTTGCGGGGTAATTCGGCTCGCATTTCGATATACTGCTCATGCTCGTATGAGAGACAGCAGAGCAACCGGCCACATACGCCGCTAATTTTGGCCGGGTTCAGCGGTAGATCCTGGTCCTTCGCCATTTTAATGCTGACGCGGGCGTAGTCGGGCAAAAACGTAGCACAGCAGAGCAGTCGGCCACAGGGACCGATCCCGCCCAGCAGTTTCGCCTCATCGCGTGGCCCGATCTGGCGCAACTCAATGCGGCTCTTGAAGGTACGGGCCAGATCACGCACCAACATGCGAAAATCGACCCGCTTTTCCGCAGTAAAGTAAAAGGTGAGGCGCGACCCGTCGAAGCTATACTCGGCCTTAACCAGATTCATGGGCAGGTTATGATCGCGCACCTTCTCGGCGCAACGGGCAAGGACTTCTTCGTGGCGCGCTTGCAGCAGGCGCATCCGGTCAAAGTCGGATGGCTCGGCCACGCGGACCACCGGCTTTAACTCACCGACGATTTCACTCTCCGGGACTTCGCAGCGCTCATGCACGATCCGGGCAATTTCCGGGCCGCGCACCGTCTCGACAATGACCATATCGCCCTGGAGCAACTCCAGGTCGCGGGGGTCGAAATAGTAGGTTTTTCCACTATCCTTAAATCGAATACCAACAACAGTTGTCATGACGTACGTTTACCTAACACTTTATATGCACGAACACGATGTTCCTTCCCCTTGAGTTGAAGGTCACCCATCTCCTGAACGGTGAAGGAGTCATCGATTGCTTGCCGAGTATACTCGCTAATAAACACACTCCCTGGTTCTGCCGCCGATTCGAGGCGCGAGGCAGTATTCACCGTATCGCCAATGGCGGTATACTCCAGGCGGTGGCGTGTTCCAAAAAAGCCCGTGTATGCCAGGCCCGTGTTGACCCCGATGCGGATGCTAAAGCTCTTGTCCGGGTCAAGCCGGCCGACCAGTCGTTTCTGGGCGACCTGCATCTCCAGTGCAGCCGTAACGGCCTGCCGGGCGTGTTGCTCATTCTGGGGTTCATCGGGTAGACGCGGTGCCCCAAATATCGCCATGATACCATCTCCGATGTATTTGTCTACCGTGCCATGGTATTTGAAGATAACATCGGTCATCTCATGCAGATACTCGTTCAGCAAATCCTGCACTTCACGCGGGGCCAGGCGTTCAGAGAGCGAGGTAAAGCCCTTCACATCGGCGAAGAGCACGCTGATGGGTTGCTCCTCGGCTTCCCAGAGTTTGCCATACTGCAACACATAGCGGGAGAGCGCCTGCGCCACATTGGGCGAGAGAAAGCGCTCCAGATTCTGCCGCACCTGGGCCTGCTGCCGCAACTCCTCGGTCAGGCGGGCGCGCTCAATGGCAACAGCGGCCTGGCTGGCAACCGTGGCAATCAGGTCGCAGTCTCGTTCCGAAAACTGATCGCGGCCGGGTGAGTCCAGCAGGATCACGCCGATAGAACTGCCCTGCAGTAGCAGCGGCACACAGATGGCCGAGCGGATATTGGCATTAACAACGCTCTCCGATCCGGCAAAATCCAGGCGCGCGTCACGCGTCAGCACCGCTTCACCGCCCTGAAGAGCGGTACGTACAATCGTTCCGCTGACGGCAACCTCAGACTGGTCCGCCGGGTGAACCACCATGGGCACCAGTTCTTCGCTCTTGCGCAGCAGCAGAAAGCCGCGCTGGGCAGGTACAAGTTGGAGCAACTCTTTCATAACCAGTTCCAGCAGTTCGTGGAAATCCACAACCTGATTGAGCCGCATTCCGATGGCGTAAAATTGCTGCAGATCCAGGGTGATCGGCGGGAGTTCGTCGGCTTGCAGTGCGCGTCCGTCCGAGGTCAGCGGGAAGTAGCGGCTGTCGTCCAGAACCACACTCTGCGCGGCGCGGTCTTCAAAGCGGAGCGTGAACGGCCCGATGGTGACAACATCACCATCGGAGAGTTGTTCCTCTTTAATCTTCAGTCGGTTGACAAAGACGCCGTTGCGGCTGTTGAGATCGGTGATCCAGGCCTGGTGCCCCCGCATTTCAATATGTGCATGGCGGCGGGAGACAATGGCGTGATTCAGCACCACATCATTTTCCGGTAACCGTCCTATTGTTAATCCCTCTGAGGTGAGTGGGAAGGTATGCTGTTCACTTCCAATGACCACAGATAGACGTGCCATTGCTGTATGTCCTTGTGTAAAAATTCATTGTGCGAGCAGCGGCTACGCGCACGCGCTGCCCGGCATAGCGCACTATAATGCGTAGTATTTGCTCATGTGAACGTAAAACAGCCCCAGTATAGCATATCAATTTTCATCTGCCTATGAGTAAGCTGTCAGGCTGTCAGGTTGTCGGGTTGGCAGGTTATACAACTTACGCGGTGCGCATGCAAACGGGCCGTTTGTCCAGGCAGACGCCCGGTGTGGAATCGACCGCGTAACTCCTGCCCGGTTACACGAGTTAGGCGGTGGGCGTACAAATCGGACATGTACGCCCACAACGGTCGTCTTCGCCTGCGGCAGCATGGGACGTTATGGATCGTGTTCACACCCATGTTGCACTGCGTGCAACATGGGTGTGAACACGAAGAGAATCGTCCGCCCTGCCGGAGGCGAAAGTTCCTTTTGAGTGAGCAATCACGTAACTCCTGTCCGGTTAGCGGTCTAGAGTATCCGAAAGGGTCACAGTAGTGCGCCCGGTGATGAACGGTGCAAAAGATAGTCCGGGTATGACGTGCGGCAGCAGAACGGTGCATCGAATGCATTCTATGGCTGCCGGCTATCGTGGTGATGATGTCCGGATGTAATGTTCACACATGATCAACGGGGAAGCGGTGGTAGGGGCGGAGCGCAGCAATCGGGCGGCTTAACCGGCATAACCTGAAGGTATCGGATTGGTGAGCAGAGGAACAGCTACGCGCGCGCGTCAACCTCGCCCCAGAGCACCCCGGCAATCTCCGGCGAGAGGGTGATGCTCTGATTTCCAGCCTGGAGCGTAACGCCATAGGCCGAGGAAGTATCGGTGACAGCAAACCGGGCTCCGGGAACCAGTCCGTTCGTTTGCAAGTAGCGCATCAACGCCGAGTCCTCTTCGGCCTCTTCAACAATGCGTTGGAGTGTAAAGACGGCCCCGACCTGCGCCGCATCCAGGCAGACATCGCCCGGATAGGTATCACACATGCCGGGGATAGGATTCCCGTGGGGGCAGGTTGTCGCGTGGCCCACCAGCGCCTCGATCCGCGCCTCCAGCGTTGGCGAGAGCGCATGCTCCAACCGGACGGCCTCCTCGTGAATGAGATGCCAGGGAATACCCATCACATCAACCAGGAAGCGCTCCAGAATGCGATGCCGTCGGACTACCGCTTCGGCCAGGGTAAACCCGTCGGGCGTAAGCGTAATTTCGCCCCGTCCATTGCGCGTGATATACCCCTTCTTCTCGAGTTGATGTTTTAAGACATGGGCCACCGTCGGCGGCTGCACCCCCATCCAGCGGGCCAGCCGGGCCGCGATGACCGGCTCGTTGCGGGCGGCAAGGTAGTAGATGACTTCCAGGTATTCGCGCTCTTTTTCGGTAGGGCCGTCCTCAGCATGACGGCGGCGCAAACTCGCGGCTCTGGCGGGTGTTCCATCAGCCATCCTCAACTCCTTGCGTATCACTCTGAAGTAATAACGATTCTAGAAAGCTATTATAACACAGGACGTACGCCGATGCGCCCTATCGCGCCAATATCTCCGCCGGCGGCTTTTCCGGCTGACAATGGGATTACAGCCGTGCATCATCTCTTGTCAATGCTGCATGCTGCTGCTATAATCCCTAAACGCCTGCCGCGACACATCACGGATGTGTTTGATGTGCAGTATTAGCATAACCCGGGAAGTAGTAAGAGAAACTATGTCAGGGAATGAAACGCGTACCAGCCAGTTCGGCCTGGTCGGCGGTATTCGCCAATCAATGAGCGAGTTGATCCTGGTTGCCGAGCCAGGTACGCTGCCGGTACCGGAAGCCCGTAAAGGCTACCTCTATATTGTCACCGAAACTGCTGAGAGTATTGCGAAAGGCCGCGAAGCCTGCCAGTTTGTGGCTCGTACTGCGCGCAAAGCCTTTTATGACGATACTTCGCTGAGCGTAACGGCCAGCCTGCGCGCGGCCATCCGTACGGCAAACAAGGCGCTCTACCAGCAGAATTTTAATACCGATAGTAACCGCCGGGCGTATGTGGGCCTGACCTGCGCGGTGGTGAAGGATGATGATCTCTTTATTGGGCAGGTTGCGCCTACGCAGGCTTATGTGCTGACTGAGAATAACCTGCGGGCTATGCCCACGCATCCCTCCTGGAAACCGGCGCACACCAGTGCAACCCCTTTTCTAAAGCCCAATGCGCTGGGAACGAGCCTCTTTGTTGAACCGGAGTTCTATCGCTGCCGCATGCACGCCGGCGATACGCTGGCACTCTGTTCCAGCAACCTGGCGGCGCTGCTCGGTCGGGAGGAGTTGGGGCAGATCTTGCGTGATCAGGAGCCGGAGGTTGCCGGCGAGAGTCTGCATACACTCTGTCGCCGGCATGGGTTGGCCGAAGCGCATGTGCTGGTAGTCGAACTTGTCCCGGCGCTCAGCGCGGCGGCCCGCAGTGCGCCCCTCAGTCCGCTAGGGTTGCGCGAACGAAGCGGGCTGATGCTGCGTACGATGGGCGGCTGGTTTGCCGGTAAGCGGGCTGAAGCGGTGCTGGAAGCGCGGCGGTCGGCGGCCCGGCAGCAGGCGGAGCAGCAGCAGGACATGGGGAATGGCACGGGTATGCCCCATGAGCGGATGACGTACCCACCGGAGCAACCGGAGTATGCCACTGATCCGCTGCCCCGTCCACAACCAATTGATCTGGGGGATGATCTGGGAGATCGGCATGCCCAGGAGCATGCTGCCCGGCGTGATCCGGCCCGCCTGCCACCATCGACCTTTCTGGGCGAGAGCGCGCCATCCGAACGGCCGGTTCTGTCCCAACGACGGATCGATCTAAGTGATATGCCGATGCTTGCTACCCGTTCCCGGCCATACCGTCCCCGCCGCGAGTTGCGCCCACTTGTCGATATGACGCTGGGGGAAAAGTTGCTGCATCCATTTCAGCGCGTTGGCATGGCGCTGTCGGATGCCTTTGCGCGCAAGCATCGCCGCCGGATTCAGCCCGCCTCAACGCCGCTGGTGCGCAACCAGGGACTCTCGTATCGCCGTCAGCGCCCGCACTTTCCCTGGGTGCCGCTGGTCGTCCTGGGGTTGCTGGTCACGCTGTTGATTCTGTACGGTACCAATCTCTCGCAGCGCAGTGCGCAGCAGCATATCGAGGAAGATATGGACCGGGTCAACCGGGTTATGGCGCAGGTGTACCAGGCTGAGGAGAACACCGTCGCGCTGGAGTATCTGGAGCAGGCAGAGCAACAACTTAACAACCTGCGGACCAGTTCCCTCGTGACGGAGAGCAACGAACTGCTCTGGGCCGGCTACCAGGAACTCGAGCGCGACTATGAACGCGCGCAGACGCAGTTGCAACGCGTGAGTTTTTTTGACAACCCGGAAGTTCTGGCCGAACATCCCTTCCTGCTGGCCGAGGATGATCCCAGTCTGGGTGGGCGGTTTAGCAGCGTTGTGGTTCCCCCGGCGACGACCGTTTCGACTGATACGAATGCGCTGGACGCCATTCGCTATATCTATGCGCTGGATAACAACCGCAATAAGTCACAACTCTATCGGATTCCGCGCAGCGGTGGCGCGCCTGAACCTTACCTGACCATGGATGACGAGATCCAGCGCACGGTGGTCGGGCCAATCTATGCGCAGGCCTGGCGGGTTGATAATATTGTCGCTGTTGATGAGGGGCCAAACGGCTTCGGTTACTATTTCCGCAACAATGGCGAGTGGAACTATACCCGCCTGGGGGGGAGTGAACTCTGGGCCCCTGGTGATGATCGCCTGGATCTGGAGACCTATGGCGGCAATCTGTATGTCTGGGGGGCGGAGACGGGCGAGGTTTTGCGCTACGAGAGCGGTGCCTATGGCAATCCGCCGACGCTCTGGCTTGAT
>CAKZQX010000098.1 GCA_937141995.1 uncultured Chloroflexaceae bacterium
TAGCCGGCCATGAGAGGAAAGTGTTGTGAATGAACGTGCAACAGTAAGCACCCGGCCTGTTTCCTGGACCGGAACGGATCTGTTGGATGCATTAAACGCGGCGGAACAGTGGCTGCAACAGCATGTTTCTACAATAAACGCCCTGAATGTCTTCCCCGTTCCCGACGGCGATACTGGTACGAATATGCATATGACGCTGGTGGCGGCGCTGCGGGATGTGCTGCCGCATGGCTCCTGCGCTCAGGTGAGTGAACAGGTCTACCGGGGGGCGCTGATGGGCGCCCGGGGGAACTCCGGCGTCATTCTCTCGCAGATCCTGCGGGGCATGGCCCAGGCGCTGGCCGGGCATGAGCGGTGCGGCCCGCCGGAACTGGCGAATGCGCTGGTGCAGGCCAGTACCACCGCCTATCGCGGCGCAAGCGAGCCGCGCGAGGGCACCATCCTGACGGTGATCCGTGAAACCGGTGTGGCGGCCGAGGCTGCGCTGGAAACCGCCGATGCGGACCTGCTCACGGTTCTATCCGCTGCGGTTGTCGGCGCGCGCGTTGCCGTTGAGCAAACACCAACGCTGCTCAAGGTGCTGCACGACGCCGGGGTGGTTGATGCCGGTGGACAGGGGTTGTATGTCATTCTGGAGGGCATGCTGCGCTGGGCGCAGGGTGAAAACGTGTCGCCGGTCCACGATCAGTCGCCGGCGCAAGACCTGGGTGTGGCCTTCAAGGATATTCATGCGGAGGATGATTTCGGCTACTGCACCAACATCCTGTTGCGGGGCGAGCATCTGCCCTTTGAGGAGATACGCCGGCATATGAATGCGGTGGGAACCTCGGTGGTCGTCGTGGGGGATGCGGCGCTGATACGCATCCACATTCATACGCTGCGTCCGGGGGATATCCTGAATTATGCGGTACAGTTTGGCGAACTTCTCAACATCGAAATCACTAACATGAACCGGCAGCGCGCGGCACTGCACCAGGGCAATGGACAGAACGCGCGATCAGAGATGCGTGACGCAGTGCCGACACCGCCGGTTGATGCTGATGACGCGGCGCAGAATGCCATCGGGCTGGTGGCGGTTGCGCCGGGGAGTGGGTTTGCGGCAATCTTTCGCAGCCTGCGCGTGGGGGCGGTGGTACCCGGTGGGCAAACTATGAATCCCAGCACGCAGGAGTTGGTCGAGGCGATTGAATCTTTGCCCCAGGATGAGATTATTATTTTGCCCAATAATAGTAATATTATCATGGCGGCACAGCAAGCGGCCGAAGTTACCGGCAAGCAGGTACGGGTGCTGGCCTGTAAGACCGTGCCCCAGGGTATCACGGCGATGATGGCATTCGGCTACCAGCGTGACCTGGAAACCAACTTCACCGCGATGCAGCGCGAGATGGAGCGGGTTGTCACGGCGGAGATTACCACGGCGGTGCGTGATGCGCAGATCGACGGCGTGGCGGTGCGGGGTGGGCAGACGATTGCGCTGCTGAATGGCGACCTGGTTGTGGCGGGGGATGATCGGGATCAGGTGATCAATGATATTTTAGCACGGATGGGGTTAGAAGCGCTGGATATTTTGACAGTCTACTATGGTCAACGCATATCGGCGGAACATGCCCACGATCTGGCGGCCCGGCTCAGTCGTCAGTACCCGGAGTATGAGATCGAGGTCAGGTCGGGGGGGCAGCCTTTCTACGACTATATTATCTCAGCCGAATAGAATACAATGAATGAGTATGTAAATCTGGATGGTGTCAGGAGTGTGTTATGGCCAGCATAAAAATTGTTACCGACAGTGCGGCTGATATTCCGCCGAGTCTGGCGCATGAACTGGGCATTGAGATCGTTCCGCTACGTCTTCATATTAATAATCAGATCTACCGCGCTGGCCTGGACATATCAAGTGAGGAATTTTATGAACTGCTGCAAAGCAACACCTGCGATATTGCAGTGTCGTCGCCGGGTGTCCTGGTCTTTGAGCATCTCTACCGCCGGCTGGTGCTCGAGTATGAGCATGTGTTCTCGATTCATCTCAGTGGTCGCCTCGGGGGGGTGTTTCGGGATGCAACCCAGGCACGGACCAAGTTGCCCGCTTCGCTAACTCGGATCGAGTTGATTGACAGCAAATCGGCTTCGATGGGCATGGGTCTGGTGGCGCTGACGGCGGCCCGCGCGGCGCGGAATGGTGCTTCACCCGCTGAGGTGCGGCAACTTATCAACGATATGATCCAGCATACGCATGTGGTCTTTTTTGTCGATACCATGGAATATCTGGAGCGGGGCGGACGTCTGTCCGTCGCGGCCTCGGTGCTCGGTTCTATGCAGCGGATCAAGCCGCTCATGATCCTCGACGAGGGCGAGATTGTGCCCTACGAGCGTACCCGTACCCGCGCCAAGGCGATTGAGGGGTTGTATACTTTTATCGAGGATTTCCCCAAAGTGCAGGAGGTGGTCGCCCTCTACTCAACTACACCGGAGGATATTGAGAAACTGCTGGAAAAGGTTGAGCCCATCTTTCCCCCGGAGCGTGTGCAGGCGGTTCAGTTTAGCCCGATCATTGCCACCCATCTGGGCCCCGGCGCGATGGGGGT
>CAKZQX010000099.1 GCA_937141995.1 uncultured Chloroflexaceae bacterium
GCCCAACCCCAACCCCAGTAACCCATCGGTCAACAGGTTCAGCCAGAGCAGTTGCAGCGGCAGCAGCGCTATCGTGATGCCCAGCAGCGGCGCACACAGCATCACCAGCACCTTCCCCAGATTCCCGGCGATGGAGAACTGGACAAAGCGGCGGATATTCTCATAAATGGCGCGGCCTTCTTCAACCGCCGCCACAATCGTTGTGAAGTTATCATCCAGCAGCACCATCTGCGCCGCCTCTTTCGATACATCGGTGCCGGTGATGCCCATTGCCACACCGATGTCGGCTTTGCGCAGCGCGGGCGAGTCATTGACGCCGTCGCCGGTCATGGCGACCACATTGCCCAGTTGCTGCAACATCTCGACAATGCGCAACTTATGCTCCGGCGTTACCCGGGCGTAGACCGATACCTCACGCACCACCTCGGCCAGTTCTTCCGGTGTCATGCGGTCCAGATCTTGCCCGGTTTTGACGCGCCCGGTATCGCTGATGCCCAGTTCGTGCGCGATGAACCGCGCCGTCAAGGGATGATCTCCCGTAATCATAATCGGGCGGACGCCGGCGCTACGGCACACGCGAATAGCATCTTTCACCTCCGGGCGGGGCGGGTCAATCATACCGACCATGCCGATCAAGGTCACATCGTGCTCGATATCCTGGTCAACCTGCGCCGGCGGTTCCTCCAACTGCTTCACGGCAATCGCCAGAACGCGCATGCCGTTGAGGGCGAGTTTGTCGTGAGCGGTCTGCATGCGCTCACGCCAGTCAGCATTCAGGGGTTCCGGGTGATCATTGATCCAGATCTTGCCGGCGATATCGAGCATACCGTCGAACGAACCTTTGGTCATGGCGACGTAGGGGCATTCCAGATCGTGCAAGGATTCGAGCAGGTAGGGCAGGTTGGTGCGATCCTCCGGGAGCTTATGCACCGTAGTCATGCGTTTGCGCACCGAGTCAAACGGTACCTCCGCCAGGCGCGGTGCTTTGCGCTCCAGTTCCGCCTTATCCAGACCGGCCTGGGTTGCCGCGACCAGCAGCGCGCCCTCAGTCGGGTCGCCCACCGGCAGATACCGCCCCGTCTCGGGATCGGGGTTCAGTGATGCATCATTACACAACGCGCCACTGACCAGCAGCAATCCGACCGAATGCGGATGTTCTGTGACAACCGTCCCATCGCGCTGAGCGAGGTCCGGGGCCGGGTGGCGTGCCGTCCCGCTCAACTCGACAAAGTGCCCGGCCACGTCAATTACGGTGACGGTCATGCGGTTCTCGGTGAGCGTGCCGGTCTTATCCGAACAGATCACACTGACCGACCCCAGCGTTTCCACCGCCGGCAGCTTCCGAATAAGGGCCCGCCGCCGCAGCATACGTTGCGCGCCCAGGGCCAGCGTTAGCGTGACAACCGCCGGGAGTCCTTCCGGCACAACTGCGACCGCGACACTGACGGCTGTCAGGAACATGGTGCTCAATGGTTCATTGCGCAGCACCCCGATAATCAGCACCAGCACCGCCACAATGACGCCGGCTATCGCCAGCAGGGTGCCCACCTGTGCAAGCTGGCGCTGCAGTGGCGTCTGCTTGGATTCGACCTCCTGAATCAGTTCGGCAATCCGCCCCAGTTCGGTACGCATCCCGGTCGCAACCACGACCCCCGTGCCGCGCCCGTACGACACCGAGGTGCCCATGTAGGCCATGTTCACCCGATCACCCAGCGGCAGGTTGGCTGTGTCCAGCGCCGCCACCTGTTTATCCACGGCCTCGGACTCACCCGTCAGGGCGGCTTCCTGCACCATCAGGTTGTTGCTCTCCACCAGGCGCAGATCGGCCGGTACGGCGCTCCCCGCTTCCAGCAGCACAATGTCACCGGGCACCAGTTCGCGGGCGCTGTGCTGCTCAATATGGCCGCCACGCATGACGCGTACCAGCGGGACCGCTAACTGCTTGAGGGCGGCAATTGCCCGTTCGGCCCGATACTCCTGCACAAAGCCCAGGATGCCGAACAACACCACAATCGCTGAGATGGCGATGGTTTCGAGCGGTTTCCCCAGAAACGCTGAAATGACTGCGGCAGCGATCAGGATCAAGACCATTGTGCTGGTGAACTGCTCCCAGAGGATGCGCAGGGGACTCTTGCCGCCGCGCTCTTCCAGTTCGTTGAGGCCAAACTGTTCAAGACGCCGCCGGGCTTCTTCTGCCGGTAGTCCCTGCCGGGTATCAGTTTCCAGGGTTTGCAGCACGCTGCTGATATTTTGCGTGTGCCAGGTGGTCGGTTGATCGGTCGGTTGATTTGATACCGGTTTTTCTGTCGTTATCATCCTTTGTTTCCATTATCTTTAACATATAGAACTTACGCGGTCAGTTTCAAACCAGGTATCTGCCTGGACAAACGGCCCGACTCGCCTCCGGCAGGGCGAAATACGTCATTATCAGGAGCAAACGGCCCGTTTGCATGCGCACCGCGTAACTCGTGTAACTACTCCGTGATCATCCCAGCAGCAGCCCGATGCCGCCGCCAGGCGCAAAGAGCAAGAATGATACCAGCGTCATCGGCTGGATCGGGGCGACCTTGTAAGCCTGTTCCGGGTTGGCGAGCAGGGAGCCTATAGCATACAGCTCCGGCCCCGCTACAGATCGGTCTGCTGATTATTCGGCGACAATGCGCCTGCCTCGCTCTCCTATGCGCTCCTCATGTACACGGATGCGCTTCCGTCCGGTGATCATTGACTTGATATTCTCCAGCACCGTAATGCCGGTGGTCGTCATATAGATATGCAGGATCATAAAGCCGACCAGCAAAAATGCGCCCGCCGTATGCAGCAGCGCAATCGGCGCAACCGATGTCGTCTCCGCAATGCCCAGGTCCAACCAGGAATTGTAGAAGAGGTAGAGCAGGCCGGTTGTCACCAGCACCGGAAAGATCAGCAGCTTAAAGCTCAGGTAGGCCAGCCGCTGGAGCGGGTTGAGTTTGGCCGCTCGCGTTGTACGGGTCGGATGCTGCTCCCCCCGAAAGATGCCGATCAGGTAGTAGTAGACCATCGCGCCCAGCTTGCGCCGGGTTGGCAGGAACTGCCGCCACTCGCCCGTGGCAAAGTGCCAGAAGGCCGCAAAGACCGCCAGCGTGATCAGGGCAATTGCGGCAACATTGTGGATGTTGGTTGCGGTGCTAAACCCGATCAGCCGGTAGGTGCCATGGATCTCAAACCCGGTGATCATCATAATAATGATCAACAGGGCCTGTGTCCAGTGCCAGAACCGCTCGAAGCGGGTGTAGAGGTAGACCTTTTTATATTCCTGGGTGGGCCGGGTTGCCTCTGCCTGTGTAGCCTGGGTGGGCCGGGTTGCCTCTGCCATGGATCGCTCCTTTCTTTTACAGGACGTACGCGGTGTGCATGCAAACGGGCCGTTTGCTCCCGATAACGGTGCA
>CAKZQX010000100.1 GCA_937141995.1 uncultured Chloroflexaceae bacterium
TCCCAGGGCTTTTGCGCGCTAACAAAAATTTTCACTTTGTAAAAATTTTGTAAAAAAGATCGGGTGTCTTCCGCCCTGCCGGAGGCGATATCCGCCGCCAAACGCGGGATCGCCTGATACCTATCAGCAGTGGCGGTTTCGCGGGTTTTGCTCATTTCGTGTTGTTCGTGGTCCAAACGTCCATCGCGTAACTCCTGTAAGAAAGAAAGGACTGGCATCACTTGTAGAGAGTGTTACAATACAAGCAAATAGAGAACCACAGCATATGCATCCACGGCTGCCTATCGGTGGTCAGGCAGTGTCTGGAGCGATAGAAATATGGCTGCTTCGGTCGGGCACATATGCTGATGCAGAACCGGAACAGTGTAAGGCAGGGCAGGCGCATGAGAGGAACCCAACAATCACTTGCTCGTCGAGTAACACTGCTCTACGTGCTCCTGGGGGGAGCCTGGATCATCTTTTCGGATCAACTGCTGGCCTTTCTGGTGCGCCATCCGCCGCAGATGGCGACATTACAAACCGTGAAAGGCTGGATCTTTGTGGCGATCAGCGCAACCCTGCTGTACAGCTTGCTGCGCTATGAAGTACGCAAACGGCAGGGCGTTGCAGCAGAACTGTACCGGGTCAACCGGGCGTTGCGCACACTGAGTGAGTGTAACCAGATTCTGATACGGACAACGGAAGAGCCGGAACTGCTCCAGCGCATCTGCCAGGGCATCGTCACCGTCGGCGGTTATCGGATGGCCTGGGTGGGCTACCCCGAGCTTGATCCGGCGCGGCGCATCCGCCCGATGGCTCAAGCCGGAGTTGCGGCGGGCTATCTCGAAACTGCGCCGATCTCCTGGGCCGATACCGAACATGGGCGGGAACCAGCCGGCCAGGCCATTCGCACCGGCCAACCCTGCGTGAGCCGTGACATTCTGAGCGATCCATCCTTTGGGCCATGGCGGGCTGCGGCTGCACAGCGTGGGTATGCCGCCGCGATTGCGCTGCCCTTGATCAGCGCCGGGCAGACCCTGGGTGTGCTCAATATTTATGCGGATGAACCGGGAGCCTTTGACGGCGAAGCGGTCCGCCTGATGACCGAGTTGGCAAACGACCTGGCCTTTGGCGTGAGCAACCTGCGGCTACGCAGCGCCCACCAGCAGGCGGAAGCGCAGGTTCACTTTCAGAAGAGCCTGCTCGAGTGCCAGAGCGAGGCTGCCCCGGACGGTATCCTGGTGGTTTCTCCTGATCGGAAGTGGCTCTCCGTCAACAAACGCTTTCTCGAGATGTGGCATATTCCCGCCGACGTGACGACAACGCAGTCGAGCGAGTTAGCCATCCAGTCGGTGATTGACCAACTGGTTGATCCCCAGGAGTTTCTTGACAAAGTACACTACCTCTACACCTATACCGATGATACCAGTTATGATGAAATCAGGCTGAAGAATGGGCGGACGTTTGACCGCTACAGCGCACCTGTTAGCAGCGAGGACGGCATCCATTACGGGCGTGTCTGGTACTACCGGGATATTACCGTGCGCAAGCAGGCCGAAACGGCACTGCAACAGTCGCACGAGCAGATCAGCAATATCCTGGAGAGCATTACCGATGCCTTCTTCGCGCTTGACCATACCTGGAACTTTATTTATGTCAACCGCGAGGCCGAACAACTCCTGCGCCGACCACGGGACGAATTGCTGGGACAGAATATCTGGGCAGTGTTTCCCGAAGCGATTAGTTCAACCTTTTACACCATGTACCATCAGGTGCGTGAACAGCAGGGGCCGCTCGTTTTCGAGGAGTTCTATCCACCTTTAGAAACCTGGTTTGAGGTGCATGCCTACCCTTCGCCGGACGGTATCGCGGTCTACTTCCGCGATACGACGGCCCGGAAACGCGCCGCCAATCACCAGGCAACCCGGTTTGCCGTAACCCGTATCCTGGCCGAGGCCGAGACCCGCTCGGCAGCCATTCCGCAACTGCTCCAGGCCATCTGCGAAGGCATGGATTGGGAACTGGGGCAGATGTGGCAGGTAGACGCCGCCACCAATCATCTCACCTGGGAGGGGAACTGGTACCGGCCAACCTTTGACGCGCAGGAGTTTATCCAGTCCAGCCGGACAACCAGCTTCGCGCGGGGGCAGGGGCTGGTCGGGCGTGTCTGGGCCGGCGGCGAACCTGCCTGGATCGCCGATGTTGCCACCGACGGCTCCTTCCAACGAAAGGACATAGCCATTGCGTATGGCCTGCATGCCACCTTTGCTTTCCCGATCTTTAACGGACGCGAAGTTACGGGTGTGATAACCTTCTTCAGCTGGGAAGTCCGCCGGCCGGACCCGGATATTCTCACGCTTATGACCGATATTGGCAGCCAGATCGGCCAGTTCGTCGCCCGCAAGCAGGCCGAAGAAGCATTGACCTGGGAAGCGGAAGTTAACGCGGCAATGGCGACCCTATCTCACCAGTTGATTGCGCTGGTTGCGCCGGAGAAGATCGCCACGCTGGTGCTGGAGCAGGCCAAACGGCTGACCGGCAGTACATTTGGCTACGTCGGCTATATTGATCAGCAGACCGGCTTCCTGGTGTGCCCGACGATGACCCGGGATATCTGGGAAGTATGTCAGGTGATGAATAAGGGCATCGTCTTTGAGCAATTTGGTGGGCTCTGGGGGTGGGTACTCAATCACCGGCAACCACTGCTGACCAATGAGCCGGCCACAGACCCACGTTCGACCGGAACACCCGGCGGACATGTGCCGATTGAGCGCTTCCTGTCGGTGCCCGCCATGATGGGACCAACTCTGCTGGGTCAGATTGCCCTGGCGAATGCACCCCGCGACTACACCGACGACGAGATCTACGCGCTCGAAGTCGTCGCCATGGTGATCGCGGAGATGACCGAATTGGGTGCGTTCGTCGGCGAAGGTGCCGCTCTGTCTGCCCGCCACCAACAGCCCGTGATGCTGCGCGGATCAGTCGCCCAAGAGGGTGCCAGCGAAGGGCTCGTCTATCTGCACGAACCACGTGTCG
>CAKZQX010000101.1 GCA_937141995.1 uncultured Chloroflexaceae bacterium
CCAGCAGTGCTTGGAGCCGCCGCACCTCGGCATAAAAATAGGAAATTCCATCTGTCACCGAGTCGCTCACTTTAATGCAAGTAAATAACCGGAAGAGTCGTATCTGAAACCGGGTGGCATCGACCGGGCTACCGGCATAGGCCAGCGCAAGATTGATCCCCACCGTCCGCAAAAAGGTGCTCTTGCCGGCCATGTTCGATCCGGTGATAATCGCAACTTCCCCCGGCGTGTTGACCGCAAAATCATTGCGCACCTTCGCGCCGTCGGGGAGGAGCGGATGCCCCAACCCCTGTCCCCGGAGCAGTGGTGTCCCGGTCTGTTCTGCGGCAGGGGTGAACGTTGGGAAGGTATACTCCGGATTCAGATAAGCCAGATTCGCCAGGGCGCCGGCGGCCTCAAGTTCAAACCAGACATCCATCCAGATCGGGAGATGCGCGGCCAGGTTGCGTTTAAGCTGCCGCAGCCGGTACGCAAAATACATGTCCCAGGGCAGCGCGGCATTCAGGAAAAACCAGGCAAAGGGATTTCCGCGTAGCCCGGTAGCGGCAACGACGCGCGTAATCCGCGCCAGATGGTGGGAGGGGCGCTGTGATTCGCTCCGGAATGGCGTACAGAGCGCCGCCAGATGGGGTGTGTTGTGGTAGCCGTAGGTTTCCAGGTAGCGAAAGACGGCCAGCAGTTGCTCCAACGCCTCGCGCAGAGCGGTCGCCTCATCGAAGACCTGCCCCGTCACGCGGGCCATTGCCAGGAGCAGTACCAGGTAAAGCACCAGCGTTACCTGCCAGATAGGTGGCAGCAACCCTACTGCATTCAGCACGAGCAGACTGAGATTGAGCAGAATAAAGGCGCTGAACAGGACAAGCAGGCGGCCCAGTGGCGCGGTTGGCGCAGACCCGTCGAGCCATGCCAGGAGACGCTGCGCATCCCACTTCTCCGCTGTGCGCGCGGCGAGGCGGGCATGGAGGGTCAGTTGCTCGCGGAAGTGCCGTTGCCGCATTAATTCGCGGATACGCTGCTGCCGCTGCATCACCTGTTCCATGTCGGGAACCGGCGTTGTTAGCCAGTCACGCAGGCGCAGACTGCCCGCGCGCGAGCTGGTCGTATCGATCAGATGGTGCAGGGAGCGCGCGCCGACGATGTCGAGGTCCGCCTCGAAGGGATGCTCATAGCGCGGCTGCTCGATGAACGTGGCCGGCAGGTGAGTCCAGTCAAGCTGCATCCGGGCGATCTGGGTAATCTTTATGGCCTGCCAGGTGGTATGTCGGGCAATGCTGCGCTCAACCTGCTGGTGGCAACGGACGACCAGACCAAAGATCAGTGCAGTAACAACCAACCCTCCCCAGAAGAGCCAGTCACCCACCTGAAAGAGGGCAATACCGCTGAGGGTCAGCCCTCCCAGAAAGATGCCAACCCTGATCCATGAGTAGTGCTGACTGGTTTGCTGCAACTGCTCCAGCCGCCGCTGCAGCCGCCGGACCTGGCGCTGATGGGCGTGGAGACGGGTTTCTTTCAATATGGCTCCAACCGGTTATGGGTTACGGGTTTCATAGAACATCGTCTGAACGGCTCCCATTATACACGATGCGGCGGGCAGAGGACGAAGGGCAGAGGGCGAAGAACAAAGGACGGGGGCGGGTTGCGGCTTTTCTCCTGTCCTCCTGCCGCTTGCCAGGCACAACCGTGGACTATTTGTATTTGCCGCAAGAACCCTTCTGCGTACGCATTCCTGGCGTTGAGGTCGCCGGCAGAGCCGCGGCTAAATCAGGCCGAGCTTGCCGGCCGTGTAGACAATCTCTGTGCGGTGGTTAACATCGAGTTTACGCATGATCTTGCGGATGTGAAACTTGACGGTACTCTCGCTGATAGCGATACTGTCACCAATCTGGCGATTGGAGTAGCCTTGCCGTAGCAGATGCATAATCTCCATTTCGCGCTCGGTAAACTCCAGCGCGGGTTGGCCCACGTTATCGCCACTCAGAACATTGCGCATCACCAGGGCCGCGCTGCGGGTATCCAGCGCCGACTCACCCCGGTTCACGGCGCGGACAATCTTAACCAGATCGATTGCGTCCACATCCTTGAGCACATAGCCGCGCGCACCGCTGCGGATGGCCTGCAGCACCAGGCGCTCCTCCAGGAAAGTCGTCAGCACAATCACCCCCGTCTGCGGGTAGCCAGTCGTGATCGTCTGGCAAACATCAATGCCCTCGGCGGTGCCACGCTCGCCCAGGCTCAGGTCAAGCAGCACAATATCCGGCATAACGCTGTCCAGCATGCCCAGGGCGACCCGTCCGCTATCGGCTTCGCCGACCACTTCAATGCCCTGTTCCAGCTCCAGGATTGAGCGCAGCCCGTGGCGGACAATGCTATGATCATCAACAATCATTAACCGAATAGGCGTGTTCACACTGGCTACTCCTGTTGATCATCTGGAGCGGTGCAGTGATACAGACCTCCGTGCCCCCCGATGGACGGCGTGTGATGGTCAGGTCGCCGCCAACCTCCTGGGCGCGCTCATGCATGGTGCAAAGCCCAAAATGGCCGGCCGGCTGTCCGACATGTGGCTCCTGCTCCTGCTGCAGATACGCTTCCGGGATACCGATGCCATCGTCGGTCACAGTAATCTGAACCAACTCCGCGTCAAACTGGACTTCAATCCAGGCACTGCCGGCCTGGGCGTGTTTGTAGGCATTGAAGAGCGCTTCCTGCACAATATGGTAGCAGGCATACTCTAATTCGGTGGGGAGCGTTCCCGGCGCATCCGCTACATGGAGCTGAACGTGCAGATGGGTGCGGCGGGTAAAGTCGGTTGCCAGATCATTCAATGCCTCAACCAGACTGACCTGGCTGGTTTTGATCGTGGAAAGCTCAAAGATGGCCTCGCGAACGCGGGTAATTGCGCCACGGGCCATCTCCTTGGTGCTGCTGATACGCTCATACACAGGCGTCTGCGGGAGCAACTGTGCGCGGCACCATTCCAGATTCATGCCGATGCTGATAAGATGTTGGGCGACATTGTCGTGTAGTTCACGGGCGATGCGGTTACGCTCTTTGTTGACCGTCTCATTCTGGCGGGCCCGAATAAGCCGCCGCCGGGCGCGTTCCAGTTGACGATTCTGCTCCTCCAGTTGCGTTTTTTGCCGGTAGGTTTCTTCGTAGTGCGCGGTCGCTTCGGCCCGCAGGCGTTCACTCTCTTCATAGAGCCGGGCATTCTCAAAGGCTACTGCTGCCTGGTTTGCCAGAGTCTGCAATACCGAGAGTTCCCGTTCATCCAGCACAAACTGATGCCCCGGCATAACCACCAGGGCACCGACCAGTTGCCGGCTCAGGAACATCGGTTCCCCCAGGATGCCGGGCAATCCGGGCGTAATCGCTACAACGAGACGGCGTTGCGCGATGACCTGATCGATCACGGTATCCAACACCAGGGGCATGTCGGTGTTGGTCTGTACTGCCGCTTCATGCCCATTGTGGCCGGTAATCCAGCGCTGTCTGGCTGCATCATTCAGGGCAATAACAGCCCAGTCGGCTTCAAAATGTTGGGCGGCCACCCGGACCACGGCCTGGGCCAGGAAGGGCACGCCGCTGGTGGTGTTGCAGAGCGCCGCCGAGATATTGGCAATCGAGGCAATCGCCCGATCCAGGCGGCGTTCTTTTTCCCGATACTCCGGGTAGTAGGTTCGCTTGGATGACTTGAGCCCGGTAAGATGTTCAAGCAGGTGTTCGCGCGTTGTTTCCATAATAGCATCTTTCTAACCGCATGATTACATTGCTTTATGGAGCACTGTAGCGATCACAGCAGCAGTCGTCTCACGTGGATTGGTCGCCATACATGCATCGCGCAATGCGTTTTCGCACACCACGGGAACCAACTTCTCGGTCATGCCAACCGCCGCCAGTCGCTGCGTCAGGCCAATGCGGTGGGCCAGGTTGCGGACTGCAGCAATGGCTGCCGCGCCTGCTTCAAAGGGCGTCATGTCGGCGGTGTCGATCCCCATGGCCCGGGCGATAGCGGCATAGCGCTCCGGACAGGCTTCCAGGTTGAACTCCATCACATACGGCAGCAGCAGGGCGCTCAACGCGCTATGGTGCGAGTCGAGCAGACCGCCAATCTGATGGGCTATCGCGTGGGTTGCGCCCAGGATAGCGTTGGAGAAGGCCAGCCCCGCGTGCAGACTGCCACGGGCCATCGCTGCTTTGGCGGACAGGTCACTGCTCCCGGCAACCGACAAGGGTAAATGTGCGAAAAGAAGCTCGATGGAACGTAAGGCATGTACATCGGTCAAAAACGTGGCCGCCAGCGAAACATAAGCCTCAATGCTATGCGTCAGGGCATCCATCCCGATTGTCGCCGTCAGATAGGCGTCTTTCGTTGTCAAGAGCAGCGGATCAGTAATCGAAATATCCGGGATAAGTGACTTACTGATCAAGGTCATCTTGATGCGGCGTGAGGTGTCGCTAATAATTGCAAACTGCGAGACATCGGCACCGCTGCCGCCGGTGGATGGAACCATCACCATGGGCGGCAGGGGTCGCTGGATCTTATCAACCCCTTCGTACGCCTGAATCCGGCCACCATTAGTGCTTAACACCGCAATGCCTTTGGCGGCATCGATGCAACTGCCGCCCCCTAGTGCAACCAGGGCATCGCATTTGTTCTCATGGTAACGGATGACACCGGACTCAACCTCGTAATCCTTGGGATTAGGGGTGACCTCAGACCAGAGTACATGGTCTACCTGTTCGGCCTCGATATGCGGAAGTAGTGTTTCGAGCCAACCGGCAGCGATCACACCGGGATCGGTGACTACCAGCACCCGGGTTGCCCCCAGTCGCCGTACGGCCTTCCCCACCTGTGCCAGTGAGCCGGCCCCAAAGATTACTTCAGGCACAACAAACTTGCAGAACTGCATAGTCGTTATTCTGATGTATGCTACATTCGACAGTAGCTTCTTTTCCGGCACTGCGCCGGTAGCGTACTACAGGATCGTATTCAGCGGTGTGGGTAAGGGAGGAATATACTGCACTTTGCAGGGAGGCGATACGCCGGATGTACTGGTCGTACATTGTGGACTATTTTGCATATGATACCTGGCGTACAGGGGGAAAACTGCCAAACGCCTCTCTGCGTATGCTCCGAAGACCTCCCGCGTCTCGGGTTTCTCTAATTGTTTGTACAGGTAACACAGGTTCTGGATACGGTGAACCGGTTGAAATGCGCCGGGCGCAGGTTAAACATGTTTAGAGTTGTAAATATGGTGTTTAACTATTTTTCTATTATACCGACCGGCGCGCACTACGTCAAATGTTTCCCCACAGAAGCCAGGTAAACTGTCCAGTTGGTTAGCAGTCTTACTGCCCTATCGGTCAACCTGCAATTATCCAGGCAGTGAGTTACAAGCCTGGGGTGAGAATGCTATGATAGGAAGCATCCAGCATGTGTAACTGTTTGGCCGGCAGTGTCGTATCCTACCGGATATGGTGTTTGTGTTATCATTCACAATGTAATATATCGCTGGTTCATGCAGTTCAACTGGATGAAGGTTTTGTGCCTTGAAATAAGGAGAGACTTCGCTATGGATCTTCAACACGATGACGCAGCCGTGGAAGTCGTGACCACGCTCTCGGAAACGTACGTATATCCAACAACTGAAGCTCAGCGCGCAGAGAACCACGCAAGTCGGAACGATACGCCGCAAATTCTCGCCGAACTGGTCATTGAGGAGGTCAGTATCGACGGCATGTGTGGCGTGTATTAAGTTGGTCTACGGCACAGGTGCGGGTGATTCCACCCACACCTGTGCCGCACTGATAGATGATAGTATCGTATCGTGATCGTTCCGGAACGCCCACAGGAATGCTCAACCGGGTTAACCAGACCTCAGACATGGTGAATGGTGTCAAAATCTTATGGGGAAATTAGACGGAAAAGTTGCATTTATTACCGGCGCTGCCCGCGGGCAGGGACGTGCCCATGCTGTAACAATGGCACGTGAGGGCGCAAATATTGTCGCCATTGATATCTGTGCCGATCTGCCCTACCCCCGCTATGCCCTGGCGCAGCGGAGTGACCTGGACGAGACAGTGCAACAGGTGCGGGCGCATGGTCGCCTGGCGTTGGGGGTGGTGGCTGATGTGCGCAGTGCCGGCGCGATGGAAGCCGCCGTGCAGCAGGCCATTCATGAGTTTGGACAGATCGATATTCTGGTCTGTAATGCCGGGATTGCCGATATGTCGCTGACCTGGGATGTCACCGAGGACTGGTGGGAC
>CAKZQX010000102.1 GCA_937141995.1 uncultured Chloroflexaceae bacterium
GGACGAACTGCAGGCCGCCCTGCTGCGGGTTAAGCTCCGCTACCTGGATGCCGCGAATGCCGCGCGCCGTGAGCGGGCCGCCTGGTATGCCGACTTGCTTGTCGGTACGCCGCTCAAACTGCCGGCTGAGGTTGCCGGCCATGTCTATCATCTCTATGCCGTGGAGAGTGAGCAGCGCGATGCGCTACGGAACTACCTGACGGCGGCGGGTATCGGCAGTGATATCCACTATCCCCTGCCCGCCCATTGCCAACCGGCGTATGCGCACCTGAATTGCCCGGTGGGCGCGCTGCTCCACTCCGAACGGCAGGCACGGCGCATCCTCTCGCTGCCACTCTTCCCAGAGTTGACCCGTGCTGAGGCTGAGCAGGTAGCGGCGGCCGTGCATGCCTGGACTAGCGAAACATTGACCTGACGCACTGAACCAGACCAATACTCGACCCGCCGACCATTGCCAGGCCGGTCACGAATGTCCCAATGATCCGGGTACTGGGGATGTAGTTATGACTTATCAGGCCGGCGATTGCATAGCCGGAATATCCACTCATCGCAATGCCCACAATCAGTGTTATGATTCCGAGAAAGATGAGCATTGGAGCCTGCCGTGCCGCAATTGTGGTGCGTTTTTGAAACCGGATCTGATTGACAAATTCCTCAGCTTCCGGCCAGGAACATCCGGCATGCATGCTCAATTCCCGCATAACTTCCTCCGGGCCACGATGTTTGCCCAGTTCACGAATGACAAACGCGGTGGCTTCTTCCCTGTTCATACAGTCCTCCTGGTTGCGTTAAATGAAACAACAATGTGCCGACAATGAGCAAACTCTCAGGATGAGAACCAGCCTGGACCATCTGTTGTACTATAGCCCTGAACATCCTGTCCGCGAAGCAGGAGCTACGTTCGTTCGGAGAATATCATACGGGTATTACCACATGCATACCATCTATGCACGATTGCAGCACGCAATGCACCATGCTGTTGGCCGCATGCGGGAAGGCTGACTGCGTGTACAATACTAACTGCGAGATTGTTCGTGCCGGCTTGAAAGGTGCCTTACAGCGTATTTATGACCAGAGATCTTTCGCATATTCATGCCATAACCCTGACTGTCCCGGCGGAGTTTGCCGGGCAGCCACTCACGCATCTGGTGCAGGCCGCCGTTGGTGTGGAGGTTGCCGGGGAGTTGTTCGCGCATGGCGGTGTCTGGCTGGAGCGCCGGCGTGTCTGCGATCCGGATATGTCCGCGCCGGCAGGGGCACAGATACGCCTGCGGCGTCCACCGGATGGGTGTTACACCACACTGACGATTACTCCGGAGGATATCTGTTACGAGGATGCCTGGCTGCTGGCCCTGAACAAGCGGCTGGGATGGTATACCGGCCCGACACCCTGGGATACTGAGGGCAACATGCGGGTGGCGCTGAACCGTATGCTGACTGCGCGTGATGGCGTCGAACCCAGACTGCACCTGGCCCACCAACTCGACCGTGATACTTCGGGAGTGCTGCTCTGTACGCTTGATCCCCGCGCAAACGCGCCGCTGCAGAAAGCCTTTGCCGGTCACACGGTAGATAAAACTTACCGCGCTATGTGCCGGGGCGAACCGGCCGAGGAGACCTTTGACGTGCGCACCGGCCATGGACGAGCACGCGGGGGATGCTGGCGGCTCTATCCGCTGGCACAGGTGGGCATGGAGTTGCCGGGAGGGGGGCGCGTCCGTCTGGCGCATACCACATTCCAGGTAGAAGAGCGTCTGGGTGATTGTGCCGTTATCCAGGCATTTCCGCACACTGGTCGCACCCACCAGATTCGCCTGCATCTTGCGCGGTGGGGCCATCCGCTGCTGGGTGATACCCGTTATGGCGGCCCGCTGGAATTTCGCAACCGGATGCTGCCGGGTCATCTCTTGCACGCTGCCCGGTTAGCGCTGCGGCACCCAATTACCGGGCAACCGCTGGAGATCCAGGCCCCGCTGCCGGATCGGTTCACGGCAATTATCGGTCAGTAGGAGCGCAGCATACCGCGCTCCCTACCGTGTCTGGTTATGCACTACGAACGACGGAGAAGGTACTGAGGAAGCCACCGAGGGCAGCCAGACCGCATCCCACAATTTGCCCCACTATAAACAGCGGTGCCGGAGCCGGCGCACCAAAGCTGAGGAATGCACCCACGATAATCCCAATAACGCCTACCATAAAGCCGTTGAGGGTGTGCGAACGGTGGGCCAGACGCCCCGCAACATAACCACCGATACCGGTTGCGAGTAAGAACAGCCCAAATAGAATAAGATCCGGCGGTCGGTTAAGATCCGGTGAGAGGTCGGAGGAACTCAGAAACGTTGTCAAATCCAGCCAGGTTA
>CAKZQX010000103.1 GCA_937141995.1 uncultured Chloroflexaceae bacterium
AAAAAGATGTCCGGTACCGCTCTGCCGGCGGCGAATCGGGCCGTTCATCTCGGCAAACACCTGGTTTGGAACCGACCGCATATGTCGTGTCAATCATTGCGGCGATGCTTTTCTTCATCAACTGGTGTTAAAATAGAGGAGAATTCCCGGAAGGTGCGCTTGGCCTGATATTTGCGCTGACGCACATAAGATCTATCAGGCGATGAGGATGTTGCCATGACTACTATGGAAGAGTTGTTTCACGGACCCAATGCCGGTTATGTTATGGAGTTGTACGAACGCTATCTTGAGAATCCCGACGCGGTCGATGCCGCCACGCGCGAGATGTTCGCCTCCTGGACGCCGCCCGACAATGGCGCGTCACCGGCGGCCCCCGCGCCGGCGGCCCCCGCGCCGGCGGCCCCGCAGGAGGACGGCCCCCCCGCAGCCGTCCCGGAGCATGTGCGTACGGAGGCCGTCGCCCGCGAGCGCGGGAATGGCATCATTGCCGCGCTGGTGCAGAACCAGGGCAACGGGGTGACACTGGAAGAAACGGACGATACTGCGACCGAAGCGCCGGTTGTTGCAGCGGCCCCCGCTGCCGGAGTGACGATTCCGCCGGCCGAAGTTGAACTGATTGTCCATACCGCCCGTCTGGTGCGGCTGATCCGCGAGTTGGGCCATCTGGCCGCGCATATCGATCCGCTGGGGAGCGAGCCGCCCGGTGATCCGGGGCTGGAACTCGAAACCTACAACCTGACCACGGCGGATCTGACCTCGCTGCCGGCCAATGTCGTCAGCGGGCCGCTGTCCGTCGGGTCACGCAATGCGCTGGAGGCTATCGGCAAGCTGCGCCGGGCCTACTCCAGCACGATTGGCTACGAAGATGATCATGTGCAGAACCACGAAGAGCGCCGCTGGATGCGCGATGCCGCCGAGAGCGACATGTTTTTCCAGGATTTTGATGACCGGCGCAAGCGCGAGTTGCTGGAACGGTTGAGCGAGGTCGAGACCTTTGAGCAGTTTCTGCACCAGCAGTTTATCGGGCAGAAGCGCTTCTCGCTCGAGGGCACCGATATGCTTGTGCCCATGCTCGACTCGATCATTCGCAATGCGGCCACTGCCGGCACCCGCGAGGTGATGCTGGGGATGGCCCACCGCGGACGGCTCAATGTGCTGGCTCACGTCCTGGGGAAGCCCTACAGCGCGATCCTGGCGGAGTTTCAGCGCCCCAACTACTACCACATCGGGACGTATCAGGGCTGGGCGGGTGATGTCAAGTATCACCTGGGAGCCCGGCGCGCCTACCGCGAGAGTGGTGTCTACGAAATGCCGCTGACGCTGGTGCCCAACCCCAGCCATCTCGAATATGTCAACCCGGTGGTTGAGGGCCGGGCGCGGGCGGCGCAGGAGTGGCGCGAGCAGGCGGGCGCGCCCACCAATGATGCCACGGCCTCGCTGCCGATCCTGATCCATGGTGATGCCGCGTTCCCCGGTCAGGGGGTGGTCGCTGAGACGCTGAACCTCTCGCGGCTGACCGGCTACCATACCGGCGGTACCATCCATATTATCATCAACAACCAGATCGGCTTTACCACCAGCACCAATGATGCGCGCTCAACCCTCTATGCCAGCGATCTGGCGAAGGGATTTGAGATCCCGATTGTGCATGTTAATGCTGATGACCCGATTGCCTGTATCGCGGCGGCGCGGATGGCCTGGGCCTACCGCGAGCGTTTTGCCAAGGACTTCCTGATCGACCTGGTGGGCTACCGGCGCTGGGGCCATAACGAGGGCGATGAGCCGGCCTTTACCCAACCGCTGATGTATGGCAATATCTCGTCCCACCCAACCGTGCGCGAACTCTGGGCGCGCGATCTGGAGCGCCAGAGCATCGTCACCCGCGACGAGGTCCAGGCCATGGTCAACACCATCCGCGAGCGGCTCAAGCGCGCATTGCAGGAGGTTGAGCGCCACCATGGGCGGATTGATGCGACTGTGGCAGTCTCAGCAGCCGCGCTCTTCCGCCGTCCGGTGGCCGGACCCAACCCCATCTCGGCGGAGCGGCTGATCGAACTGAATGAGGCGTTGCTCAAACGCCCGGAGGATTTCACCGTCCACTCTAAACTGGATCGGCTGCTCCAGCGCCGCCGTAGTACCATCACCGAGGAGAATAGCATCGACTGGTCCCACGCTGAGTCGCTGGCGTTTGCCACCATCCTGGCCGAGGGTACACCGATCCGGCTCACCGGACAGGATAGCGAGCGCGGCACCTTCAGCCAGCGCCATGCGGTGCTCTACGACCCGATGACCGGACAACGCTATGTGCCGCTGCAGGCGCTGCCCCAGGCGCGCGCCTCCTTCGCCATCCATAACAGCCC
>CAKZQX010000104.1 GCA_937141995.1 uncultured Chloroflexaceae bacterium
GACGTTATTACCCGTCATTTTGTTGAGGGGATACCACTCGATCGGTAGCTAGGCTTCATCCCGGTGGAGCACCTCCCGTGACCGCCCACCTTCGGCGGGGCCAACGACGCCCTGCTGCTCCAGCAGGTCGATCAACTGCGCGGCCTTGCTGTAGCCAATCCGCAACCGTCGTTGCAGCAGCGAGGCCGATGCCCGCTGATGCTGCTGCACCAGTTCCAGCGCCTGCGGGAAGAGGTCATCCTGCTCTTCGACGCTCAGAAAGTCCGCCGGTGGCCGAAACGCATCCGCGTCCGGGGCCCGCTCGGCAGCGGATGGAGCACCACCGTCATCCTGGGCTTCTGTACCTGCCGCCGGCTTCCCGGCTGCGGGTTGCGGGTTCCTTGAGCGCGAATCCTGGCCCTTTGGTTTTTGTTCTTTGGTCATCTCCGGTGGGGTCGCCGTCCGCCAGAAGGAGACGATCTTTTCGATCTCGCGGTCCGAGACAAACGTTCCCTGAATACGCACCAGTTTGGCGGCATCGGCGGCCATGTAGAGCATATCGCCGCGCCCCAGCAGTTGATCCGCTCCAGGCGTATCGAGGATCACCCGACTGTCTACCTGGGACGAGACCGCAAACGCCATCCGCGAGGGAAAGTTGGCCTTGATCAGGCCGGTAATCACATCGACCGACGGGCGTTGCGTAGCGATAATCATATGAATCCCGGTGGCGCGCGCCATCTGTGCCAGACGGCAGATCTGCGTTTCAATCTCGTCAGGGGCCATCATCATCAGGTCGGCCAGTTCGTCAATGATGATCAAAATGTAGGGCATCGGCTCAAGGTCGGCGCGGCGGCGAACCATTTGCCGGTAGGTTTCCAGGTTGCGGCACCCATGCTTCGCAAAAACCTTGTAGCGCCGCTCCATCTCGCGCGTAGCCCACTTCAGCGTCGGCACCACCCGTTCAAGCTCGGTGACGACCGGCGAGAGCAGATGCGTGATATGGTTGTAGACGATCAACTCGACCATCTTGGGATCAACCATGATCAGCTTGAGATTCTCAGGGGTATGCTTGAGCAGCAACCCGCAGAGAAACGCATTAATCGCCACCGATTTACCGCTACCTGTACTCCCGGCAACCAGCAGATGGGGCATGCGTGCCATATCCGCCACTACCGGCATACCACTCACATCTTTCCCCAGAGGCAGCTTGAGCTTGCCCTTGTGCTGCTCAAACTCCTCGCTGTCAACCACCTCACGCATCGTCACCATCGAGATCGCCGAGTTGGGAATCTCGATCCCCACCACACCTTTGCCGGGAATCGGCGCTTCGATGCGGATCGATTGCGCGGCCAGTGCCAACGCCAGATCCTTCTCCAGCGTGGTAATCTTGCTGACCTTCACGCCGACCGCCGGCTGTAGTTCAAACTGCGTCACCGCCGGCCCGGTGTTGACGCCCACAACGCGCGCCTCCACCTTAAAGCTGGCGAGCGTCTCCTCGATCAGGCGAGCGCGTTCGCGGCGTTCTTCGTCGGTGATCCCGCCCTCAACCGCCGCTTCCAGCATCTCAAACGACGGCAGCGGCCAGGCGCGATGCACCTCCGGCAGATCAAAGCCCTCCAGTGGCTCCTGGGTCATCTCATCATCGGTGGATGCGGGCCCGGCGGAGGCCGGTTTGGCCGGAGGCTGCGCCGGAGTGGCGCTCTTCTTGCTCTTTTTGCCCTGTGGCTTCTGGTTGGCATCCGCGGCAGGTGTGGCTTTTTTGGGTTTCGCCGCATCAGCCGGCTCCGGCGGCACCGGTTGGGGAGCAAGTGGCTTTTCGTCCTCACGCGCCGGTCGCTGAAACAGGCTGGCCCGCGTCAACCGCGCAGCAATCGGCGTCGGCACAAAATCATTTTCATCCGTTGCGCCGGGCGGCGGCAGAAAGGCGGTTGGTTCTTGCGCCGACGGCGGCAGCAGCGCGTGGTGGGCGTCCTCGCGGCGGGGAGCGCCCCAGACCACTGCCCAGAAGTTGCTTATCCGCTGCGCTGTTCCCAGGGTGAGTTCGCGCAGGGTCAGATTGAAGGTCAACATAATCCCGGCCAGCAGCATCACGCCGACCAGCAGCATCGCCACCGGACGACCGACCGCGCTGTCGAGTAGATTGATCAGTGTGTAGCCAATCAGCCCACCGCCCCTGCCGGTACGATCCTCCAGCGGAACGGCATGCACGGGAAACTCCAGAATCGCCAGTAGCATCCCCAGCACCAGCAGGGTACCGATGATATTGGCCCCGGTCAGATGCGCCTCCTGCATGCGCTCCTGGATAAGGATCGCCACGCCGAGCATGCCCAGAACTAGCGGCACAATCAGTGCGCCCTGTCCAAACGCCTGCTGCACCGCCAGCACATAGACGCTACCGATACCGCCGGTCGTGCCGGTAATAAAAAAGAGCAGCGTCCCCAGGCCCAGAGTAATCAGTGCCAGCGCGAAGAGTTCCCGTTGATGTTCGGGGCGCAGCGATAATTCAAATACGGGGGGTTCCTGCTTCCGGGTCGTCTTGCGCGCGGTTTTTCCTTTAGAAGTTTTCGCTTTGGATGTGCGGGATGTGCTTCCCTTGCGTTGGGTCGTTGTCTTTTTACGACTGGTGCCCGCCGGCATAGTTCTCTCCCTGCTGAGTCGCATCACTTGTGGTCATCTCTGTCGATTATAGCACATCTGCGCGGGAGTCGCAGGGTTCGCGCACAGGCAGGCCCGACAGTCGCATAGACTGCTCCCGACAGAGATCTGATAATCGGGTATAATGAATCCGGCCTGGTCTTTTTGCCTGAATTCAACAAAATGTCAAATGTTTTATCGGTTGTCCCGATCGTGGTGTATTTAAAACGAGGAGTTACGCGGTTGACATGCAACCCGGATGTTTCACTCGATGGAAGCCCGATTCACCTGCGGTAGCAATGGTCTTTTTTCTTTTTCACCAGGACTTATGCGGTCGGTTCCAAACCAGGTGTCTACCTGGACAACCGGCCCGATTCGCCTCCGGCAGGGCGGAAGATCCCATGCTTTTGCACAAAAAATTTGCACGTTGTGCAAATTTTTTGTGCAAAAGCATATAAACGTACCACGCTGCCGCAGGCGATGCTGGCATTCAGGTCTGATACCAAGCTGGAACCGGCAGCACCGCGTAAGTCCTGTTCACAAAAAAATTCACGTTGCGAATTTTTTTGTGAACAGGACATGGTTTCTTCCGCCCTGCCGGAGGCTGAAATGCCTTTCGGGTCAGTGAACGCGTAAGTTCTGTTGAAAATAGGTATTGGAAAATCGATAACATATGCAAGGTGAAATTCGTATTATTCCTGTATACGGTATCGCTGAAGTCGGGCCGGGCGATAATCTGGTCACGCTGCTGCTGGCTGCACTGGCGCAACACAACCAGGTGTTAGAAGCGGGTGACGTGCTGGTTATCACCCAGAAGATCGTCTCCAAGGTTGAGGGGCGGATTGTCAACCCGGCAACGGTTGAGCCGTCGGCGTTTGCCCACACTGTCGCGGCGCAGGGGCGCAAGGATGCCCACTACCAGGAGGTCGTGCTGCGCGAGACGCGCCGCATCGTCAAGATGGATCGCGGCGTGTTGATTACGGAAAATCGCCAGGGGCTGATCTGTGCCAATGCCGGGGTAGACGAGTCGAATGTCGGCGGTGGGCAGATGGTCACGCTGCTGCCCGCCGATCCTGACCGGAGCGCCGTCAACCTGCGTGCCGACCTGCTTGCCCATACGGGTGTTCCGGTAGCGGTGATTATCTCGGATAGCTTTGGGCGACCCTGGCGTGAGGGGCAGGTCAATATTGCCATTGGCGTGGCCGGGCTGGACCCGCTGGTTGATTATGCCGGCATGCAGGACTCCCACGGCTACCAGATGCAGGCCAGTGCTATGGCCGTCGGCGATGAATTGGCAAGTGCCGCTGAACTGGTCATGGGCAAGATTGACGCAGTGCCCGCCGCGATTATTCGGGGGTACACCTACACACCGACCGAGAGCAGCGCCCAACGCCTCATCCGCAAACCCGATCAGGATTTGTTCCGCTAGAAAGACGAACGACGAATGACGAATGACGAACGACGAGCAGATAGTATGCTGCATGCATCGGTTGAGCCTTCGTCTTCCGTCTTGCGTCCTGCATCCCCGGAAGAAATGATGCAGATCATCAAAGGGCGGCGCTCGGTGCGAGCTTACCAGCCGCGCGCTG
>CAKZQX010000105.1 GCA_937141995.1 uncultured Chloroflexaceae bacterium
CATATCCGGACTCATTGTTTCATGATCGCTCCCGCATGACGGACAGGACGGGGGGGCCGGGCCAACATCCCCTTGACCACCCCTTTCCAGACAGTCTCTCAGCGGGAAGGGGTAGCGCAGAGCCCGGTTGCCGACGTATAAAAAAAGACAGAAGACACAGCGTCTCCTGTCCCGTTACACGTCAGATACTGTTCGTTATGTTCGCTCTACGAAGTGGTTTGCCGCCGGAGTTGGATATTGGGCGACCAGCCATCCAGCGCCAGCCAGAGTACCACCGCTAGCAGCAGCCAGTGCAACTGGTCACGCACGCTGCTCAGGACAGCGACAACATAGCGGGTAGCAGGTAGCTCCGCATACAGCCAGCGTAAGCCCAGGTCGGGCGCAATCTGGAGTTGTTGCCACCAGTCGGCGAGCCCCAGTTGCGTCCCCAGCAGCCCATAGAACTGCCAGGCAATCGCCAGCGACAACCCAATGATCATGGCCGTTAGCGAGATGACCAGGACCATATACCAGGGTTTGGGACGGGCGGGCATCACGGCAACCCCTACGGCTCCGGGTACCAACCCAAGCAACCGGTTTGTCAACTCCGGCGGTGCTTCCCAGCGCATCTCAGAGCGCAGCACCTGTTCAAACGTATCATCTGCGTTATGCTGGATCAACTCATCGGAGTTATGCATACTTATTTCCTCCCTACATTGATCAGCAACTGCATCGGCGTAATCCCGGGGAACGAGTTGCGCTGCCGCTCATGCTCGGCCGGGGCAATGTTGCGCGCCGGTGTCGGCGGCTGCTCCTGGGTCTGAATAATGGTTGCCAGGCGCTCTTTCCCCCGGCGAATGTGACTTTTTACCGTATTGAGCGGTATATTCAAAATCTCGGCGATATCAGTATATTTCATATCTTCGAAGTAATACAGCGTCAACACCAGTCGGTAATGTTCTTCCAGTTGATCCAGTGCCTGGCGGACCTGTGAACGTAACTCCTGCGAGTCAAGCGCCAGTTCCGGGTCAGTCCAGCGGTCTTCATCGGCCACGCCGCTAACCTGGTCCTGCTCTTCTTCGCCGGGGGCCGGAGCAATCGGCACCTGCCGTCCGCGCCGGCGCAGTTCGTCCCGCCCTAGATTAACCACCAGCCGATAGAGCCAGGTAGTAAACCGGCTCTCACCGTTATATTGCGGCAATGCGCGAAATAACCGGATAAACGCTTCTTGGGTTAAATCCGCGGCATCGTCCGGATTCTTCAGCACGCTCATCGCAATGCTGTAGATATAGTGCTGTTGGCTAAGTACAAGCTGATGCAGGGCTTCCGGCTCGCCCGATTGTGCCCGGCGGATCAATTCACTCGATGGTTCTGCCAACGTTTGCTCCCTTACTGAGTACAATAACAGCAGGCTACTGCTGTCGGCACCAGAGACTTCGGTTTCACCGTATGCTGGATGTTTCCAGCATGTCACCAGGTAAGACGCACGTTGACAGAGAAAGGTTGCACCGGATCAGCCTGATCGGGCACCGGGCAGGGAGCGACCGGAAGGTTGCCGATGATTTTCCGGCATATGTGCGGTTCCAGCGTCAGGGAACCGGATCATACCCACCACGGGCCCAGGGATGGCACCGCAGGACACGCCGCACCGTCAGCACACCACCTTTGATGAAGCCATGCTTCTGGATGGCTTCATACCCATAGTGTGAGCAGGTAGGCGTGTAGATGCAACTCGGCGGCGTCCAGGGGGAAATTGCCACCTGATAGAACCGTATGAGTTTGAGTACAAGCCAGCGCATAACTCTACAACACACCAGATAACCGGCGTCGTATCGCACACCAGGCAGCAGTAGTCAGACATACGGGTGTCTGACTACTAACGACAGGCATCAGTGACCACCTGGCGACGATGCTTACTCCAGTGGTTCCTTACTAATCGTAAACGCACACGACTCAGCGCCTTGACCCATGCAGGTACACTGCTCAACCGCGAAGCGTCGCCCTCCACTGACCCAGGCGGTTGCTTCCTCGATAATGCCCCGGGCAATATAGAAGACCGGCCCCGGCTCCGGGCGGGTAATGCAGTTCGAGCAGCGGGTAATGTGGTACAGAAATTGACCACGCTCCTCCTGCACATTACTGGACTGATCGCTAAAGCGGTCAAAGGTCTGTGCCGTAGCATTCAACACGATTTTCAACTTCATCGTGACCGGCATCAGCTTCAGCGCGAGGTCGGCCATTCCCAGCAACGGACCAAACTCTTTGAGCCCCAGGGTAAAGGCGACACGCCCGGCGCGTAACTCCAGACCACGAGCGCCACGCGGTCCATACATTGTCCCCAGAGCCACCGAGGTTGCTGAGATCGCCTCAAACGGAAACTCCCGCTTGAGATCGTTCGGAGGGTAAGCATCGATGAATTGCGGCAGATCGGCCAGGCGCAGGAGCGCTTTCACACCGTTCACGCCCATCACTTCTTCAAGCGACAGGAAGGTCAGGCGGCCAATCTTATTGGGGTAGTGCAGGCCACGAAAAGCTTCTACTGTCGTCATGGGCACTCTGGCTCCTTACACAACTAACTGAGAGCGCGGCAGGTAATGCTGCAACGCCAATATAATAACAGAAAAACTAAAATTGTGCATACCCAACCACGACGCTCTTGCGATGCAATGTGGATGGGTGTTATTGACGCACCGTTTCCCAGACAAGGTGGGCAAGCTCCGGCACAATGAGACGCTCAAGTGCCAATCGCACTGCCCCGGTTGAACCGGGCAGACAGAAAATCAACGCACGACCATAGGTTCCTGCCGTTGCCCGCGAGAGCATTGCCCCTGGCCCGATATCCGCGTAGGATAGCATACGAAAT
>CAKZQX010000106.1 GCA_937141995.1 uncultured Chloroflexaceae bacterium
AGCGTGCTGCGCCGCTATGCGATGGCCTGCCCGGCAATGCCCACTTGCGGGCTGGCGGTGGCCGAGAGCGAGCGCTTCCTGCCCGACGTGATCGGCGAGCTGGAGCAGCGCGGCTTTGGCAATGAGCGGGTCTGGATTCGCATGAGCGGCTGCCCCAACTCCTGCTCGCGCCCGCCCACCGCCGAGATTGGCATTATCGGGCGCAGCCTGGCGCTCTACAATGTGTACATTGGCGGGAGTTTTGTCGGCACCCGGCTGGCGCGCCTCTACCGGGAGCAGGTACGCGCCAATACCCTGGTAGATCTGCTGGCAGGGCTGCTGGAGCAGTGGCGACGCGAACGGGCCGACGGTGAGGCATTTGGCGACTGGGCCGCGCGAACGCTGGTCTAAAGGTAGTCTATTTGGCGGGCGGCAGCATGGCTGCCGCCCGCCAAACGATCACCCCGTAGCTGCATCCGGACGGCGTACCTCGGCAACCTCGGCACGCTCGCCCTCATGCACCAGTAGCAGGCAGATCAACGCACCCAGCAGCGAGAACCCCCCGGCCAGCAGGCCATTGGCGAGAAATCCCGCATTCCGCCACAGCGGCACGCTTATGCGTGACCCGATCACCCGACCCATTCCGATGGCGCTGACGCCCAGCGCCAGCACGGTGCCACGCGCCGTCGGGACAATTCCGCTGAGCAGCGGGAAGGTAGAGACAATGGCGAACTCGGAACAGAAGCCCATGCAGAGAAACAGAACCAGGAAGAGACCCCAGTTCCCGGCACTGAGCGGCAGCAACGCTTGAAAGAGCGCCGCCGCCGCAAACCCGGTGACAACTGCACGCCGCTTGCCCAGGCGGTCGGTCAGCAGGGCCGCCGTAGCCGCGCCCCCCAGTTCGGCCACCCCCAACAGCCCGAACACCAACCCCAGTTGCTCAACCGTTGCGCCGAACACCTCCTCAAGCCAGCCGGCGTAGCTCACAAAGAGCAACTCCATTGCAACCATAATGCAGATCAGGAAGATCAGCGCCGCCCAGACCACCGGCTGCCGGATAACCCGCAGACTGAGCTGCCATCCCCCCGCCGCGCCGGTCGCCCGCGCATGGTTGACTTTCGGCAGCCGCAGCAGCGTCCAGAGCAGCAGCAGCAACGCCATCCCCAGAAGCACCCAGAAAGCCGGAGCCCAGGCATTACGCGCTTCAACCAGGTAGGTTAAAAAGGTGACGCCCAGCAGCGCCGATAATGCCCAGCCCAGCTCAAGGATGCCCAGCACCCGCCCACGTCGGGCATAACTGGTGCGGGCACTGGCATACGCCTGCAGTGCCGGCAGGTAGAGCGCCGTCCCCAAACCGATCAGCCCGTACCCCAGGAGAAAGGGCCAGAACTGCCGCGCCAGCGCACAGATCAACGTCCCGCTGCTAAAGACAACCAGCCCCCAGATCATCGTGGTGCGCTCACCCCGCGCATCCGACATAATACCGCCGAGGGGACTGATCAGCGCTGCGCCGACCTGCACCGTCACCAGCAGGCTGGCCGTCTGGAGATCCACCGCCAGCCCGGCCGCCAGAAAGGTTAACAGCGGATAGATCATACGAAAGGCCGTGTTACAGATCAGGCGGCCAAGCACCATTGGAATAATCTGCCGCCAGGTCAGCGGCGCAGTCGTTTCTAGCTGGTCTAATAACATAAGACTCCGCACTCCTTTGTTCTCTATTTACGCTATGCCGGGCAGCGTGAAGGGGCGCGGTATGCCGCGCCCCTGTGGTAGCTGATATTGACAACCCCTACCAGGCCGGATATGATAGCGCCTTATTCAATCATACGAAAACCTGCGGGAGGCTCCGAACCGCCCACAGGTTCCTGGGTCTTGCACAACATTATGTCGTTCACACGATGATACGCGCTACGCGGTGTCGTCACACTGGAAGCGTGACCTACACACTACTACGTCCGTCCGGTTCCACTAAAAGTTATGCGTTCACCGCCTCGGAAGCGAATATCGCCTCCGGCAGGACAGAATCAGCTTTCAGGTCCGACACGCGGATGGAACAGTCTGCACCACGTCATGCGTGTTCTATTACACGACTTACGCGGTGGATACGCAAACTGGAGGTTTGATCAGATGGAAGCCCGATTCGCTTTCGGCAGCATGAAATCTTCCATCCTTTTTCACGAACATTTTGCACATAGTGCAAAATGTTCGTGAAAAAGAACATCATATACCGCCCTGCCGGAGGCGAGTCGGGCCGTTTATCCAGGCACATGCCGGGTTGAGAACCGACCGCGTAAGTCCTAATGAGATAAAGGGTTTTCAATGCACCGTTTATATCAGCAGTGGCACAGCGCTGCCCTGGGCCGCCCGATGGAACTGCTGGTCTTTGGGCATGCCGGCCCGCGCTGCCTGGTCTTCCCCACGTCACAGGGGCGTTTCTACGATTATGAAGATTTCGGCATGGTTGCGGCCCTTGCTGCGGAACTTGAGTCCGGCGCGTTGCAACTTATCTGCCTCGACAGCATCGACGACGAGAGCTGGTTTAACAACAGTGCCGGCACCGACACCCGCATGCAACGTCACGATCAGTATGAACAGTATATTCTAACCGAAGTGTTGCCGTTTGTGCAGGCCACCAACCAGCACGACCAACTCATCACCACCGGTTGCTCGTTTGGCGCGACGCATGCGGCTCTCTTCGCCCTGCGCCATCCCGACCGGGTGAACCGCCTGGTCGGGTTGAGCGGGCTCTACGATGTGCGGCAACTCTTCCCGCACTACACCGACGCAGTCTACTTTCACAACCCGGTTGATTTTCTGCCCAATCTGACCGACGCGGAGCGCCTGGCACAAATCCGGCAACTGGAGATTATCCTGGCGATTGGCGCGGACGATGAACTAACCTGGAGTAATTACAGTCTCTCACAGATCCTTTGGGATAAAGATATCTGGCATGCTCTGCGGATCTGGCATGGCTGGGCGCACGAGTGGGCTTACTGGCAGCACATGATCACACTTTACATTCACGGGCATGCTTAGGCTATAGGTGTAGAAAACCTACACCAAAGGAACCTGGAACAAACTGTGCCGGATAAAGCCTTGCCAGACAACCAGTTCATCCTTGTTTCTTTGTTTGCCTTTTCTGCTATGCAATACGGCTTACACGATAGGTATTCCAATGGAGCTTTTGACCAGGTAAAAGCAGTTTTGCCTGCGGCAGCGTGAGGTGAAAGTTACTTTTGAGTGAGCAACCGCGTAACTCGTGTTATATAACAGGAGTTACGCGGTCGTCCATCCGCCGGCGCATCTGGCGTTCATCGGGGTAACTGTCCGGTTTGAAGGCCCACCGCGTAATTTGTGTTATAGAAAGGGAACTATGTCTGTTGCTTTACGGAGCGCAGAATGCGCAGCGTGACAAACAGCAGGACGCCCGACGAAACCGCCAGCCAGTACATGCCTGCCCCCAGCAGCATCCCAATCGCGGCGACCATCCAGATCCCGGCCGCCGTGGTCAGGCCACCCGGCCCGGAATCCTTCAACCAGATCGTCCCGGCACCGAGGAAGCCTACACCTGAGACAATCTGGGCGGCAACACGGCTGGTATCGGCCCCGTCACCAAACCCGAAGATCGAAACCAGGGTGAAGCAGGCTGCCCCTCCCGCCACTAGCATATGCGTCCGCAGGCCGGCCGGCGAGCCATGATACTCCCGCTCCATGCCGGGAATGGCTCCGACCAGCAACGCCAACCCGACCCGTAACGTCATCTCTAGATTCCGCGGACCAACCAACGACACAATCTCGGACAAGAGATCAGCCCAGGACATGGCCTGCTCCTTTCGTCATCTGCACATCAAAACTCCAGCGTAACCAGTACGTTTCCCCCCGCAGCCTCCAGAACAGCGTAGCGACTGGTACCGCGTTCCTCAAGCGTGACGGGAGCCGGGTTGCCGGCAATGCGCAGCGTCACCTCTTCCGGGGCATCGGCAGGCAGCAGCAACCGGACCCGCGCATGCTCCCAACTGCCGGTCAGGTCAAGCCGCTGGCCCTGTGCAGTGCGCTCCCAGGTGTAGGCCACATAGCCATCGGATGCACCATAGCGCGCCACCACCCGGGCCGAGTCAACTCCCGGCGCGGCGGTCCAGCGTGGGCTGACAACAACATCTCGATAGCGCGTACTTTGATCCTCGATCCCGGCGGCACCCTCCATCAGCGCACCGAGCATGGCGCTGGAGCCCCAGCCGTCGGTCGGGACAGTATCGAGCGAGGAGATGCCGGGACTGGCATCGTCCGGGTAGTACCAGAGGTAAGAAGCGCCGCTCAGGTCGATCAGCGTGGCATAGCGCTCCAGGATGTCAAAGCCGTACGCCTCCGCGCCATAGCGAAACGCGCCGCGTGCCAGTTCGCCCCCAACCAGCGGCATAATCCCGCCGTTGACATACTCCCCCGGACGCTCGCCGGTGCGACCACCCATGCCAAAGCTGCCCTCCGGGAAAGGCGGATCGATGCTATACCATTCGGCGAAGGCCCGGTCAAAATCGCGGCGATGGTAGTAAGAGGTGACAATATCCACCCCCTGCCCAAAGGTCAGCACCTCGCGGTTGAGCGCATAGGCATTCGAGAGGCTCAGTTGCATATCGGTATCTACCCCCGGCACCTCCAGCGGCCCATCAACCGGGATAAAGTGGATAAAAAACGAGCCATTCCAACTCAGCGCATTGAGCCGCTGCATCACGCCCCAACTCTGTTCGCGCCAGTCCTGGGCAGCAGCAACATGCCCCAGATGCTGCTCCATCCGCCCCAGCAATTGCATAGCATAAGCCAGGCCAGTGTTATCGCCGTGAAAGATCCCCCAGATGGTCTGATCATCGATCCAGTGGCGTGGCGCGGGTTTGCCGTCGGGACTGATCGCCGTCGGGCCATACTGAAAATCCCAGGTATCAATCGTGTAGGGCCGCCGGATCAGCCCGCGTTCGGCATCCCAGCGTAGCGGATCACTGGTAATGTAGGCCAACCCGCGCCGCATCGCCGGCAGCTTGCCGCGCATCCAGTCATCATCGCCGGTCATCTGCCAGGCCTCGTAGACCCCCTGCACAAACAGGTATTCCAGGTCCGACTCCGGGTCCATCCGCTTGGCCTGCATCCCCAGTTCCGGGTAGTCCAGCACATCGGGAAAACTGCCATCCAAGAACTGCGCCCGCGCGAAGGCATCCAACAGGCTGGTGACATCCTGCTCAAAATAGCGGAAACCCCGCCCCTGATGCACATGATCGCGCAGCCAGAGCAGCGGGTTGTCGGGGGAGCGGTAGCCGCGCACCGGCATACCATTCAAGTCATAACTGACGACTTTCTGCTCCATAAAGCCGCGCACGGTCGGGTAGAGCGCATCGAGTTCGGCCCATCCAGTCTGCACCTCGGTGGTCGCGTCGAGGGTGAGCAGCACCTCGTGCGGCGCG
>CAKZQX010000107.1 GCA_937141995.1 uncultured Chloroflexaceae bacterium
CGTGCCCGCACGCGGCAGCTTGGTCGCTCATGAAAGCGCATACGCTCGCCCCACTCGATATAGTCCAGTACCCGCGTTCCGGCCAGGTCGGCCCGATCTACGTTGCACACCAGCAGGTGATAGCTTAATCGCTCCGGCTCAACCAGGATTGATCGGCACTCGCGTGGGCGGCGCAGCAGCGGCTTCAGGTAGTCGGGCTCGATTCCCCAGGCGGCGCTGGTTGTCCGGCTCAGATGAAAAAAGGGGTTCGCTCCGGTTTTGATGCCAAAGCGCAGGTCGGCAATTGCCTGGAGCGGTACCAGCCGCGCCCGGCACTTCTCCATAATCTGCCGGTAAATATCCGGCGAACGCAGATAGCGCCCGCCCCAGTGACCACTGCCGCTCCCCACCTGATCGAGATCGGCATAGGCGACGGTTCTAACGGTTGTCCGTGTTGTTGCGTTCCCCGTATCGGTTTGCGCCCGGGTACGCCAGTCGTTGATCCGGGCAAAGCCGGTGTGGAAGAGTACAAAGGTGGCGGTGTGCCGGGGAGATCGGGAGCTAGTGCCGGTCTGGAGTAGCGTAATGGCTGTGTTGACCGCTGCGGCAGCGGCAAACGAGCGTTCGGCGCGGGTATCGAAAATAGTACAATGATCCGTCTGCTCGATGATGGCGCGCTGGATGACCGCACCATAGGCGACATCGAGCCAGGCATTCGAGCAGATGTAGCAGAGTGTTCCGCCGTTGCGCCGCGTCAGCGTTAAGCCGCGCAAAAAGAAGAAGACGTAGAGGTCCGCCGTTCCCCGGATCTTATAGCCGGTCATGGCCTGGTAGAGCCGTTGCAGATCCCGCTTGCGCGTGGGCAGTCCCGCCGTGGTATAGGCCGGGTCGATCAACTCCTGCCGCAGGTAGGGCGGATTGCCGATGATGATATCGTACCCCGGCGACGGCCGCTGAAATAACGCGGCAGCATCTACCGGCCAGTGAATATAGCGATCATTGTCCGGTCCGGATATTCCCGTTACCCCCAGGTGTTGTAAGATCTGCGCGCGCAGATGCGTCAGTTCTGTATTCAGGCTGCGATAAACTTGCGGGGCGTGGGCGGTGAAGGAGCGCCGCTTCAGGTCAATCAAGCGGCGCAGCATTCCGGCAACTTCCGGCGGAGCTACTAGCTGTCCCCCGTCCAGATCCAGTCGTTGCAGTGTGCCGCGCGCGTCAATGCTTACTGCGCTGCCGAGCGCCTCGCCTGCCGACAGATTGCCGGCAAGATTGGATAGTGATCGGGGGTACGCACACACGGCCAGCAGATCCAACCGGCAGCGCAGGCGGGCCAGTTCAATCGCCGCCGGATCGATATCGCTGCCGTAGATGCTCTGCCCCAGAATATGCGTTATGAGTTCAAAGTCGGTCTGGGGATCGGTTAACGCGGATCTCGCAATCGCCGCCTGAAATGGTGGATAGTCGCTCAAGCTCCGGCCCAGCCGGCGCATGTTGCGCGCGAGATGCCGTAGCATTGCCACCAGGAAGATTCCGGAACCGGCCGCCGGATCACAGACGGTTACGTCATGCAGCGCCGTATAGAGCTGTAGTGCCGCGGCCGGTGGTAATGGCGGCATGCTTTGCTCGTTGTACACCAGCGCGGCGATAGCTTCCGGGGCAACCTCGGGACAGCGTTGTTCCAGGTAGGCGCGGAGACTCTCGCGGCACATCAGGTTGACCTCGGCGGGGTGCGTATAGTAGGCTCCCTGTCCGTGCCGGTCGGCAATTAGTTGTTCATAGGCGTAGGCCAGCATATCCGGGAAGGACTGCTCCAGAGAATATCGACCAGATTGACCGGGCGTGACGAGGGTAAAATCATACCGTTTCAACAGGTGTTCAAATACCAATGCCAGACTGTCGGTGTCCAGTGTGATCCGGTGGATGTCCCATTCGGTAGGAATTGCCTGGAATTCCGCACTGAGTAGCCATCCGGTGTGGGTGCCGTTGTCATCCGGCGTGCCCCACAGCAGCGGTACAAGCTGGTCCTGCCAGTAAGTCTCAGGCGATTGCTGGAACCGCGCATACAGGTAATCGCGGTTGTTGTCCAGCCAGCCGCGCTGTTCGACACATTTCAAGAAGAAGAGCCGGTTGAGCAGCCACCCGGCAAAAGTCCGCCGCTGATCGGGGGGAAGGCCGCCGACGCCCGCCTGCAACCCGTCGGTGACCAGGCTGAGGGCGGTACACAAACTGGCAACGGCGCTAACCGGGTGTGACTTCAGCATAGATGAACTGTTGGACATCCTTGTACCAGGCAGGCGATGTCCTCACTATACCGCGTTGCCGCGGGCTGTCAAGACATGTCCATGTAAAGCGGTAGTGCGCATAAAAAATACGTAAGCAGTGAGCAGATTGGTTGCTCAAAGTACAAAGTACGCTTATACTGAAACATAATTTTAAACTATTTCGTTCATATAGTTTGTTTATGAAACCCGGCAGTTCGCGGCAGTCCGGTTGCTGCATCCGGATCTGCGTGCGTTTCGGCGATGCGATGGGGTAACGACAGCCAGGTTGTTGGTCTATCGAGTATTATACCTGTGTACCATATTTCCCGATATTGTTGCAATAGTTGCGAAAGGATACGTCTGGCATGCAACGCTCACGTATAACCAGCGCCGTACGTATCAGCCTGCTATATGCGGTTATCACCGGCCTCTGGATAGTCATCAGTGACTGGGTGCTTGGCATACTGATTGCCGACCCCGTACAGATGGCGTGGCTGCAGACCGTCAAGGGGCTGGGGTTTATCCTTGTTTCCACACTGGTTTTGTATCTGTTTTTGTACCATGCACTGCGGGCGCGGAAACAGGCGGAAGCCCGTCACCACACCAGCGAAACCTGGTTATCAACCATTCTCAATATCACGGCTGATGCCATTATTACTATCGATGAGAGGCAGCAGATCACGCTCTTTAATCAGGGCGCAGAACGCATCTTTGGCTACCGTCCGGAGACCATTCTCGGCCAGCCGATTGATCAATTGCTGGCCCCCGACACTGCCTCCACCTATCACCAGTATGTGGACAGCCTGACGCGGGTAATCGACCTGTATCAGCATGTGGATACGCATCTGCATATTCTAGCGCAGCGCAGTGAGGGTACGATCTTTCCGGCAGAAGTTTCGGTTGCCCCGCTGTATCCGCATTCACAAACACCTCTGGTTATTATCTTGCGCGATATCAGTGAGTACCAGCAAACCGCCGCCGAGCTTCACAAAGCGAACCGCAATCTGCGCACGCTGATTGAGATTAACCAGGCGCTGGCACATGCTACCCAGGAAACGGAACTGCTGCGGGATACCTGTCGTATTCTGGTCAACTTTGGCGAGTACCGACTGGCGTGGGTCGGGTTTGTTGAACAGGATAACTTGCAGCATATCTGCCATCTGGCGCAGGCGAGTAGTGCCGACCATACCGATGTTTCCACGGAGTTGATCCAGGAGCCGGTTGTGCCGGGGAGTGAGGCGATTAATAGCGCGCTACGCACCGGAACACCCACGGTGATCCAGCATATGTTAACCGATCCGGCCATCAGTCGGTGGCATGCGGAAGCCGACCGGCATGGGTTTGCCTCGGCCATTGTTTTGCCCCTGAGCGATGATACACAACCATTTGGCGTGCTGGTGATCTATGCCGCTGACCCGGAGGCTTTTGAACCGGCGGAAGAGAAACTGCTGACGGAACTGGCAAATGATCTGGCCTTTGGCATCCGCGCACTGCGAGCACGGGTGCAGCATGAACGGGCCGAACGTGCGCTGCTTGAGCGGGAAGTACGCCTGCGTACGCTCTTCGACGAGACGTTAAACCCGATTATGGTAGTCAACGAATCCGGGCAGTATCTAGATGCGAACGAGGCGGCACTGGCCTTTCTCGAGTGTGATCGCGCGGAACTGCTACGCAAAGATGTCTGGGATTTTGCCGTACCTGACACGCTGGAGCAGCAGCAGCAGGAGCATACGCCGTTTGTGCGGCGGCGGACAATCGAGACAACCTATACAATTCACGGGCGCATAAAGACGCTGCTGCTCAACATTGTGCCGGTCAGCGTTGCCGGTCAAACCATCCTCTATGGTATTGGACAGGATATTACCGACCGAAAAAAGGCCGAAGAAAAATTGAAGAAAGAGCGCGATTTCATCTCGGCAGTGGTCGATACGTCCGGGGTGCTGGTGTTGGTGCTGAATACGCAGGGGCAGATTGTGCGCTTTAATCCGGCGTGCGAGCACATTACCGGCTACACCTTTGCTGAGGTGCGGGATCAGCCATTCTGGGATATTTTTATTGCCCCGGAAGAGGTCGCGTCGGTCAAAGCGATGTTTGCCGGCATGCAAACGGGCGAGGCTCCCACCGAGTATGAGAGTTCCTGGCGAACCAGAGATGGCGAGCAGCGTATGATCGCCTGGTCAAATGCCGTTCTTCGCAATGATGTGGGTGCAATCGAATATATTGTCAGTACCGGCATTGATATTACGGTGCGTCAGTGGTGGGAGCAGGAACTGCGGCAGCGCAACTGGGAGTTGACCACGCTCAACACGGTAACGGCGGCGGTTAGCGGTTCGCTCGAAATTGCCGAGGTGTTTGGTATCCTGAATACTCTGCTGGCCGGGCAGTTGAATGTCGCCGGTGGGGCGCTCTTCTACTACGATCCTAACGACGATCAACTCTCGTTGGAGGCAAGCTGGGAACTGCCGCAGCGTGCCGTCGATGCCTTCAAGACGTTGCCGGCCCACTCGTCCTACAATGAACGGGTGGTCCGGCGCAAAGAGATCTGCATTCAGGCGGATTTCCGCGAGGTTGATCTCTTTCTGGCGGTGGGCCTGGATGTTGATCGTCCCCGCTGGCAGAGTTACATGGGTATTCCGCTGGTGGCCCGTGGGGAAATTCAAGGCGTAGTAGATCTCTTCAGCCATGCGCCAACGCTGTTTCGGGAAGATCAGACCGATTTCTTCACCGTGCTGGGGCAGCAGGTGGGTGTCGCTATTCAGAATGCCCGGCTGTTTGCCCAGGTCCGTACCGGGCGCGCCCGTCTGCAGTTGCTCTCCCAACGCCTGCTCGATACGCAAGAGATTGAGCGCCGCAATATTGCTCGCGAGCTGCACGATGAAATCGGTCAGGCGCTGACGGCGATGAAGATTAACCTGCATGCTGTGCAGCGTCTGGTTGATACATCCACGCTCGAGCCCTACCTGGAAGAAAATATCAGCATTGTAGATCGTACCCTCCAGCAGGTGCGCAACCTCTCCCTCGACCTGCGCCCCTCGATGCTGGACGATCTGGGACTGGTGTCGGCCCTGCGCTGGTATGTTGATCGCCAGGCGCGGTTGGCCGGATTTGAGGCCCGGTTTACCGCCAATCTGGGCGATGCGCGCCTACCACCCGACCTGGAGACGGTCTGCTTTCGGGTTACGCAAGAAGCGCTCACCAATGTTGTTCGGCATGCCCAGGCCGGCAAGGTGCATGTTTCGTTGCGGCAGCGCGATGACACGCTGTTCCTGATCATCCGTGACGATGGCGTCGGGTTTGATGTGCGTCAGAAGCAGGCGCGGGCCATGCAGGGGGCCAGTTCGGGCTTGTTGGGTATGCAGGAGCGGGTACTGTTCGCCGGCGGGCATATGGAAATCACCTCTCGCCCGCAGCGTGGCACCGAGATCTGGGTACGCTTCCCATTAGCGACATGGATACCTTCAGTCGATCTGGATGAGAGGAGTTCGGCACAATGACGACCATTCGGATAATCTTAGCGGATGATCATACCCTCGTGCGCGCCGGATTTCGCGCGCTGTTCCAGAGTATTGAGGGCATTGAGGTCGTTGCCGAAGCGAGCGATGGACGAGAAGCCCTGCGCCTGATCGGCGTTCACCAGCCCGATATCATCTTGATGGATATTGCGATGGCCGGGTTGAATGGCCTGGAGGCTGCGGCCCGGGTGGTGCAGGAGTTTCCCCATGTGCGGGTCGTAATGCTGTCGATGCACGCAAACGAGGAGTATGTACTCCAGGCGTTGCGTGCCGGGGCCATGGGCTATCTGCTCAAGGATGCCAGCGTTACCGAGTTGGAACTGGCGATCAAGGCGGTTGTGCGGAACGAGACCTACCTCAGCCCGGCGGTCTCGAAGCATGTGGTGGAGTATGTGCAACGCATCGGTGGCGAACCGAACTCGCGGGAACGGCTGACCGCCCGTCAGCGCGAGATTTTGCAGTTAATTGCCGAGGGTCGCACAACACAGGAGATTGCCGGGACTTTGAATATCAGTGTCAAGACGGTTGAGAGCCACCGTGCCCAGTTGATGGAGCGGCTTGACATTCACGACGTGGCCGGGTTGGTGCGCTATGCCATTCGTATGGGTGTAGTGACACCAAACGACTGATATAACAAACGACCATACCCGCTGGTTGCCAACCGGCCGAACAGCGCTGCCGGAGCGCGCCGGTTCATCTTTTTGTTGTGCCGGTTCATCCTTTTGTTGTAGTTCTCTTAAGGTATCTCCCCAGCGGCTTCCAGGGTTCTCCCGGTAGCTACCGCCCGCCGGTTGTGCTATGCTCTACGCAGGTCTAGTAAAATGTGTTTCTCAGAGACTTGCAAGCGTTGTTGCTATGACAATGCATTTGAGAAGAACGAGCAATAGGAGAGTAGCAATGACAACATCGGAGCGTTACCAAAAGGCCCGCTACATTCAAGATATGCTGGCGCAGGAGTCAACTTATGGCTTTGGCCTGAATATGCAACTTATTCTCGCCGAGCTGTCTGAAGACGATCTGGAAGTTATTGAGCGCGTTGCCCAGCGCTGCCAGACATCCCGCCAGTCAAGTTTTTATCAGAGCAACTCCCGATTGGTGCATTCGGGCATTGATTGATGCGATGTTCGTAGTGAACGATGCCCCCAATCATTGCGGATCAGCTATTGATTTGTAGTGGTTGGGGGCGTTTTGCGCTTACTCCTTACCTTCATCTGACAAGCAGGGGCAGCCAGACAACCTGCTCCGCCCGCTGAATATTGGTCCGCGACTGCCAGCCATAGTTTGTTACCGATGATGTAACCTGGTACTGCCCGGTAAACGCATCTGTCGCCAGATCCACCGTGACTGTGCGTGACCAGTCCTCCCCCGTTGCCAGAATCACCTCTGTGCCGTCAATCGTGGTCGTCAGGGTGCCGCCGGCACTGATCGCCTGCAGTGCCACCCGAGCGGTGCGCAGGTCTACCCCAAAATCGTCTGGTTCGCCCGTGGCAATATGCAGTGTGGTGGTGTAAGGGAGACTGTTCACTGGCTCCAGACCACTGGCCGCCCCACACCCGGCGGCACCGGCGCGGCTGGTACCATTGCCGGCCAACCCCCAATCGGATGCCGCAAGTTGGGGCAACTCCGCATCAGCAAAGGGCGCAAGCCGGCCCTGTGCTGCATCAAAATGGTATCCCGGAAAATCGATGCAGAGCATGGGAAGCTGACCAGTGCCCGCGATTGCCACCCAGAACTCAACAAAGAGATACTGGCCTGCGGGTGGTTGTGTGATGGGCGGGTTTGCCGTGGCTGCCGATTCGAGGGTATATGTCTGTCGGGCCTGGCTCGGCGCACTCACCGCCAGCGTCAGCAGGATAACGAGTGTGCGAAGAAAAACTCTCATTGTCCCTCTCTACCAAAGAAACTCGTCTGTTGCTGAATGGAGTATACTATGAATATATGAGCCTTTGAACATATCTTCAATTATTGGAATATTTTACTTTTTTTAAAGATTTACTCATGGGAGTATCCAACACATCAGTATGCATATCACTCGGGACGTTGGGCTTCACTGTGGAGCGCGATCACCGAAATATTATCGGTGCCACCCGCAGCGTTTGCTGCCGCGACCAGCGACTCCACCGCCTGCGTCGGATCGTTCCGGGACTGCAGCAGCAGTTCCAGGATAGCGGTATCCTCCAGCATACTCCAGAGGCCGTCGGTACAGAGCAGCAGCCAGTCTCCCGGCAGCAGCAGCACTTCCTGAAACGAGGGCCGCACCGGATCAGGCTGGCCCACAACGCGGGTAACGATATGGTTATGGGGGTGGGTCGCCATCGCATCGACGGACAAGACCCCGGCAGCAACCATCCGCGCCACCAGCGTATCATCTTCCGTCAGGCGCAGCAACTGATTGTCACGCGCCAGATACGCGCGCGTATCGCCCGCGTGGCAGATGTAGGCATACGGCGGGCGGATCAGGGCGGTAAGCAGCGTGGTCGCCATATGGTGATGCTGCTGTGCTATCTGTGCCATACTCTGGAGCCGCGCATTGGACGTCTCAATC
>CAKZQX010000108.1 GCA_937141995.1 uncultured Chloroflexaceae bacterium
AGCATCGGCCATGCCGGCTACATTCTGCTGGGGATTATGTCGGTAAGTGAGCGGGGCACGCAGGGGTTTCTCTACTACCTGCTGGCCTACGCGCTGACGAACCTGGGTGCCTTTGCTGTAGTCATTGCGCTAGAGCAACGGGGTGAGTCGGCCTGGAGCATTAATGACTTCAACGGCCTCTGGAAGCGGCAGGGCATGCTGGCGGTGGCTATGGCGGTATTCATGATCTCGCTGGCGGGCGTGCCGCCAACCGCCGGTTTCGTCGGTAAGTTTTATGTCTTTACCGCCGCCTGGGAGAGTGGCCTGGGATGGCTGGTGCTGATCGCGGTGATCACCAGCGCCATTGCGGCCTTCTTCTATCTACGTATCGTAGTGCGAATGTTTATGCACGAGCCGGTGCGCGAAGTACAGCCGCTCCTCTATCGCGGGTTGTCGATCGGAATCGGGGTGTCTGCGGTTGGCGTAATGCTGTTTGGCCTGATTCCATCGCCGATTGTCGCGCTGGCTCGACAGTCGATCATTGCGGCTCTGGGGGGCTAGTCGAACAAGAAAGAAGACACGCAAACGGTAGCAGAAGGTTGTCTGAAATAGGATAAAATGTCTGCAATGAAGACGGCGACTGTATATGCAGTCGCCGTCTTTATGTTTTGCTATCCAGACGTTTGTAGCTACTTCTCTGGTAACACTATTCTGTTATAGTATGCGGTAGTATAACATAGTGCTACTGGTAGAGAAATCTTGAATGAAACCAATATATACTTGTGGCGACAGTTACTCGACTGATACCAGTAGGCAGGCGAGGAGCAGAGAGTTATGACAGACAGTTCAGTTCCCAATGAAGTACTACAGGCCGAGAATGCACGCCTGCAGCAGCGCATAACCGAACTTGATCAGACGATCCGGACAATGCAGGCGCAGACTGCCACATATGAACGGCAGTTGGCCGACTGCCGGGCAGAGCTTACGATGTATAAGGCTCTGGTTGAACATGCGCCAGACAATATTGTCATTATGAGTCCCGAACGAGTTATCAGGTATGCTAATTCGGCAGCATGTGCAATGATGGGGTATGGCGATGCGCTGACTGGTATGCAGGTAGATGCAATCTATGCCGAAGAGCCGAACGTACTGGCGCAGATCGGGAGTATTATCAACCAGTCTGGATTCTGGCGCGGAGTCATTCATCAAAAAACCCAACGCGGTGACATTCTCAAAATACAGGCGACAATCTTTCTTATCACCGATGCCGACGGACAGGTACAGGCGGTCGGTGGGATTGGGCGTGATGTCACCGAGCAGATGCAGACGGCCGAAGCGCTACGTATCACCGAAGCCCGGTTTCGCCTGATGGTGCAGAAGATGCCTGTAATGATTGTTGCGGTGGATAGTGATAGCAATATTGTCTTCTGGAATGAAGCCTGTGAAGCTGTGACCGGGTATCGTGCCGATGAGATGATCGGCAATCCTGACGCCATGCCGCTGCTCCTGGGGGACATGTACGCTCAAGACATTGTGACAAAAATGGTTCAGCCGGTAGAGAACTACCACAATCTAGAATTGCCAACCCCGACAAAAGGTGGTGATACCCGCGTTATTGCCTGGACCAGCCTTGCTGACGAATGCCCCATTCCGGGTTGGGCGCGCTGGGGTGTGGGTATTGATGTCACCGAGCGTAAGCAGGCCGAAGAGTCCTACCGTGTGCTGGTTGAGCATTCGCTGCAGGCCCTGCTGATCTACCAGGATGATCGGATTGTCTTTGTCAACCCGGCAACCAGCGCCATTACCGGCTATACCAGCGAAGAACTGCTTACGCTGACGGTGGAAGAATTACAGGCGGTGTTGCATCCGGAAGACCGCGTCAGGATGCTTGAGCACATGTATGCCTGTCTGACGGACCAGGCAATCCCACCGAACTATGAATTCCGGTTTTTTCATAAGGATGGTGCCGTGCGCTGGGCAGAGGTCTTTGCGTCGCGGATTGAGTATCGCGGCAGACCGGCAGTCCAGATGGCCTATGTCGATATCACCGAACGCAAAGCGGCAGAGCAGGCCCGGCAGCAGATCTATGCCGAACTGCAACGAGTGCTGACGTCGGTCTCGGCCTGCCTCTGGAGTTCCCAGGTTGATGCGCAGGGGCATATTGGCGAGGTCTTTCTCTCGCCTGTGGTTGAGACGCTGACCGGCTATCCGCCGTCCTTCTTCCTGGGCAACTCGGCGCGCTGGCTGGATATCACCCATCCCGCTGATGTCGTGCAGCGCCGCCTGGCGTTTGACCGGCTGATTACCGGGCAGAGCAGCAGTGAGGTGTTTGACTATCGCATCCGCCATGCTGACGGCACAATCCGCTGGCTGTGTGATGATATTCTACTGGAACGCTCTAATGCGCGTCACCGGCGCTTGCATGGGGTAACGATTGATGTCACCACCGACAAGCAGGCCGAGGTAGCCCTGCGCCAGCAGGAAGCGCTGTATCGTGCCATGTTTGAAACCAACCGGGCCATTAAACTACTGATCGATCCCGAGATCGGCGCAATTGAAGATGCCAATCTCTCGGCCAGTAGCTTCTACGGTTATTCCCCGGATGAACTGCGCCGTATGTCGATCTATGATATTAGTCTGCTTCCGCCGGAGCAGGTGCGCGCGGAGATACAGAACATATTAACGAATCAGCATATCTCTATTTTCTCTCAGCACCGACTGGCCTCCGGTGAAGTCCGCGATGTTGAAGTCTATTCCAGCCCGGTTGAAGTCCAGGGGCGCATGCTGATCTTCTCTATTATTCACGACATTACTGAGCGGAAACAGATCGAGCGGGCGTTGCGTCAGAGTGAAGCCCGCTATCGCCAGATTGTCGAAACGGCGGAAGAGGGTATCTGGCTGATTGATGCCGACAATAAAACCAGCTTTGTCAATCGTAAGTTTGCCGATATGGTTGGCTACACACCCGACATGCTGATCGGCAAATCAGTGTTTGCTTTTTTTGATCGGGAAGACCAGGTGCATACCGCCGCAATGCTGGCCCAGTTGCGCCAGGGTCATACCGAACAGTATGAAGCGCAACTGCAGCGCCAAGACGGTGCCCAAATCTGGGTGCTGCTCAATACCAGCCCGCTATCGAACCATGTCAGCTACTACCAGGGTGGCCTGATTATGGTGACGGATATCACCGAGCGCAAACAGATCGAAGAAGCATTGCGCGAGAGTGAAGCCCGGTTTCGCGCCGTCTGGGAGACGGCGACGGATGCGATGGTCCTGTCTGATGCTGAAGGCACTGTCCTGCTCGCCAACCCATCATATTTTGAACTCTACGGCTATATGGCTGACGAAGTGATTGGGCATACCTTTGCCATCATCTTCCCGGTAGAAGAGCGGGCACAGGTGGCGGAAGTCTATCGCCGGATATTTCATAGTCCTGCCGTCAATCAACGCTTTGAAAGTGTTGTGCGGCATGCCAATGGAACGATGTTGATTGTGGAAACGCATGGCGATTTTCTGGTGCAGGATGGGCAGCGCGTCGCCATGCTCTCAGTCATCCGCGATATCACTGAGCGCAAACGCCTGGAGGAGGAGTTACATCATAGCCGGGCAATGTTGCAAAGTTTCCTTGACCACTCACCTTCGGCTATGTATGTGAATGATCTCCAGGGACGCTTCCTGCTGGTCAATCACCAGACGGCTGCCCTGCTGCAACACGAACCGGAGCAGATTATCGGCAAGGCCGATAGTGACTTCTTTCCGCCGGAAACGGTCGCTGCATGGCGCGGGTCTAATCAGCAGGCTTTCACCACCGGTCAGCCGGTTGAAGTTGAGATCACACTTGTCATTCAGGGCGAGCCCCGCAACTATCTGTCGATCTCCTTTCCGCTCTTCGATCCGCACTGGGGTATCGCGGCAGTTGGTAGTATCACAACCGACATTACCGGGCGTAAGCAGGCCGAGGCGGCGCTGGAGCAACAACGGCTATTTCTGCGGCAGGTGCTCGATATTAACCCCAACTTGATCTTTGCGCGTGACTCCCACGGTCGCTTTACCCTGGTCAACCAGACCCTGGCGGATATGTATGGCACTACGGTGGAGTATTTGCTAGGCAAAACGGATGCAGATCTTAATCCTAACCTGAACGAGGTCCAGCGGATTTGGGAAGAAGATCAAAAAGTTCTCCACACCCGCCGGGAAAAAGTCGTACCGGAGCGCTTTATTCAGGGGGTTGCCGGCTGGGAACGCTGGTTGTCAATTGTGAAGCGCCCAATTGTGCAGCCTGATGGTACGGCTGACCAGGTGCTCGTTGTTGCAACCGATATTACCCCGCGTAAACAGACCGAAATTGAACTGCAGCACATCAATGAACTGCATCTCCGTTCCATTCAGGAACTGGAGCACCATAACCGTGAAATCACGCTACTCAACGAGATGGGTGACTATTTTCAGGCCTGCCTGAATATTGATGAAGCCTATCAGACGGTCAGACGTTTTGCCTTCAAACTCTTCCAGGGACAACCGGGTGGCCTCTATATGCTCAATGTGACACTGACAACCCTGGAAGCGGTAAGCACCTGGGGCACTCTGCCGCCACCGATGCGACTGCTCATGGCTGAGGTGTGCTGGGCCTTACGTCTGGGTCGTCCTTACACAACGATTGACACTGACAGTAGTCCGCCCTGTGCGCATCAGCATATGGTGGTCAGATCGGGCTATATCTGTGTGCCAATCGTGGCCCAGGGCGAGACACTGGGCGTTTTTCGGCAATATATTGAAGCGCTGCCTTCACCAGAGCATTATGCGCAGTTAGCCCGAACGGTTGCCCGGCAGATTGCGCTGGCTCTGGCGAGTCTGAGCCTGCGTGATCAATTGTACCAACAGGCTATCCGTGATCCGCTGACCCGATTGTTTAACCGGCGTTACCTGGAAGAGAGTTTCGAGCGCGAGATACATCAAGCCGGCCGTCATCAGCTTTCAATCGGTGTGATTATGCTGGATATCGACCACTTTAAACAGATTAACGATAACTATGACCATGATACAGGCGATGCGGTGTTACGCATGGTGGGCGAACTGCTTCAGACGCAGACCCGGGGCGGTGATATTGTGTGCCGTTATGGTGGGGAAGAGTTTATCCTGGTTTTGCCGGATGCGGCACTCGAAGTAGCGCAGCAGCGAGCTGAACTTCTGCGCCAGGAGATCAGCGGCCTGACGATCAAGTATGCCGGGCACGTTCTGGAGTCGATTACCGCCTCGCTGGGTGTAGCCGTTTTTCCCCTGCATGGTACCACGGTCAACGCCCTCGTTCGGGCGGCTGACACGGCGCTGTACCGGGCCAAAGCTGCGGGGCGTAATCAGGTGCAGATTGCTGAAGTGCTGCCGGACGAGGAGTAATTGCCCGGCGTTACCTGCCGCTAAAGGGGTATAATGAATCGCATATGATCATATGCACCCGAATGACAGGAGTTGCGCAGTCCCTGACCCACAGCGCATGTCGCCTCCGGCAGGGCGGAAGATTCTAACTTTTCCCATAAGACATGCACAAAGTGTGCATGTTTTATGGGAAAAGATAAAAAACACCATGCTTGCGCAGGCGAAAAAGGACATTCCATTCTTTTTCGCAAAACATTTGCATGCAGTACAAATGTTTTGCGAAAAAGATAACAAAAGTACCATGCTGCCGCCGGCGAAAACGACGTCCACAGGAGTTGGTGTCTC
>CAKZQX010000109.1 GCA_937141995.1 uncultured Chloroflexaceae bacterium
GTATTTGTATCCAACTCCGCACGCCGGATGACGGTGCATCTGGTACGACAGGGAGCGCCCGTGATTGACCAGGCATCAACGTTGGCACAGCAGCAGGTGACGCTTGATCCGCAAAACAGCCGGGTTCATATGGTCGCTGTGCTGACCGGGGAAGGCACCAGTGTCCGCCTCCCCGATCAGTTAGCCCATGATGCCCGCGTCGTGAATGTATCGCTCGATCCGGCCGACCTGCCCGACCATGCGCTGGGACTGGCAATGTTTGATACACTGGTAATGAACGATGTGCCGACCCACTCCATGAATGAAAAAGCACAGACGGCGCTACGAGAGTGGGTACTGCGCGGCGGGCATCTGGTGGTCGCCGGTGGCCCGGGCGCTGAGCAAACGCTGGCGGGCTTACCCCCGGAGCTTCAGCCGGTTCAGGTGCTGGGGCAGGAACCGGTAGCCGCCACCACCCTGCTGGGCGACGCTGCCGCTGACCTGGGAACGCTCTCCCTGACTCAGGTCGAACCAGTTGCGGGAGCACGCATCCTGCCCGTTACCGGGATCAACCCGGTTGGCGATCTGCCGCTGCTGGTTGAGCGACCGGCGGGGGCCGGGAGTGTCACCTTTTTTGCCGCAGCACTGAATGTACCCGGCCTGGATAACGTTGCGGACGAGCAGCGCTTCTGGAGCAACCTGCTACGCCAACGGCAGAATCTGCCGGTTGGCTTCGGGCCGACCAACCCCAATATCGACATGTTTACCGAAGGCAACGTTGCCACCTCACTAACACGTCTGCCGGCCCTGGAGTTGCCCGCACTGGCAACCCTGGGACTACTGCTGCTGACCTATATCGTGCTGGTTGGACCAGTAACCTACCTGCTGCTGCGCAAACTGGATCATCAGGCACTCGGTTGGATTGTCGTTCCCGCGCTCACGATCATTTTTGCCCTGGTTGCCTATGGTATAGGCTATGCAAAACGTGGGGGCGATGTGGTGCTGAACCAGATTTCCCTGGTTGAGCCGCTGCACACCGATTCGGCGGGGGATATTGCGCGTGTGCGCTCGTTTGTTGGTGTTTTCTCCCCGGAGCGCCGGAGCTACACCCTGGAAACATCCCGGTCGGCACTGCTGCGTCCCATTTCGCTGCAAGGGCCGTGGGATACCAGTCAGGGTAGCCAGAGCGGTGTTTTCCTGCAAGATCAGTCGCTGCCGGGGGTATCCGGCGCACAGGCAACCAACCTGGAGGTGCCGCAGTGGTCGATGCGCGCAGTTATGGCCGATGAACTGCGCCCGTATCAGAGTGTCACCGCACAGGTTACGCTGGATGGCACGAAGTTGGCCGGCGAAGTTCGTAATGTTGGCGATCTACCGCTTCGTGATGTTGTACTGATCCAGGGCGACCAGGTGGCCCATCTGGGTGATCTGGCGCCGGGGGAAGAGCAGCAGGCCGAGTTGACGCTTGACACGGCAAGTTCACACAACAACTTTGAGGGCCACACTCCATTGAGTTACCTGATCTATGGTGATGAGATGGACCGGATGCAAAAGTCACGCGCTCAACCACTCCCGCCGGATAAGCAACTGCGTGCCGGTCTGCTGGATGCACTCTACTCCTACGGTCCGACCACGCGCAATGCCCAGCCCATGCTGCTGGCCTGGGCCGATCAGTCCCTGCTTGCGGTTGATGTGGTCGATCAGCGGGTGGCCCGCCAACAGTTGTCTCTGATTACCTTCAACCCCCGATTGCACGTTACCAGCCAGGAGCTTACGTTGGGGCAGGGCTGGATGGAACGCCGAATCGAGGCCGACCCGGAGAGCCAGTGTATGGGCAGCCAGGGCATTGGCTTTACCCTGTTTGGGCAAACAGTGATCGAAACCCTGCGGCTACCACCCGAACTGGCCGGGCTCCAGCCGGAGCAGATTACGCTGATCCCGCTGGCTGATGGACCATGGCCCGCTGATATTCGTGTGGAACTGTTCGATTGGAACGCCGGAGAGTGGAAGACGCAGCCGGTGAATGCCCAGCCGCTGATCCTGGAGCAGCCGGCAGGTTTTCTTAGCAACCGGGGTGAGATTCGGCTGCGCATCAACGGTGAAGTCGGTATGCAGAATGCTCCCGGCTGTATGATCATTGATGCGGCGTTGGCGGGAACGATGCCGGATACCGAGGGATAGTTTATCTGGCAATCCTAAAGTACAGGACTTATGCGGCGGGTGTTCAAACCGAACGTTTGACCCGATGGAAGCCAGATGCGCCTGCGGCAGCATGGTACACTTTTTAGCTTTTTCACAAAAATGTTGCACTTTGTGCAACATTTTTGTGAAAAAGCATGGGAATCTTCCGCCGTTGGAAACTGATTTTTCGGGATTCGCCCCCAACCGCCTGAAGGCGGCACTACGACAAACCTAGGATTGCTAGATGTATGAAGCACTGTTCATAATCCATAACCTATACCTATGACAAATGCAATTGAGACGGTTAACCTGACCCGGCGCTATGGCAAAACCCTGGCCCTGGACAACCTGAACCTGCAGGTGGCGCGCGGCAGCATCTATGGCTTTATCGGGCCGAATGGCGCCGGGAAGACCACCACACTGCGCCTGCTGGCCGGTCTGCTGGAGCCGACCGGCGGCGAGATTCGCCTGATGGGGGAGCGGTTGCGCGCTGATGGCGGCGCAGGGCAGCATCTGGTCGGGTATATGCCCGACTTCTTTGGTGTGTATGATGACCTGCGCGTCTGGGAATACCTGGACTTTTTTGCCCGCTGCTATGGTCTGGGTGGCAAGCGGCGGCAATCCACGGTGGATCAGTTGCTCGATCTGGTTGATCTGACCGCCAAACGGGAGGCATTTGTACAGAGCCTCTCGCGGGGCATGCAGCAGCGCCTCTGCCTGGCGCATGCGCTCGTCCACGACCCGCCGATCCTCCTGCTGGACGAGCCCGCCAGCGGCCTGGACCCGCGCGCCCGCGTCGAACTGCGCGAACTCCTGCGCACGCTGCGCGATATGGAGAAGACGATCTTTCTCAGTTCACACATTCTCAGCGAACTGGCCGAGATCTGTACTGAGATTGGCATTATCGACTCGGGGCGGATGGTGGTCAGTGGCACGGTGGACGCGGTACGCCGCCAGTTGCAGGGTGGGAATACCCTGCGCATCCGTGTGCTACGCGCAGCCGAACAAGCCGAGGCACTGGTACGCGACCTGCAACCGGCCGCAAACCTCCCGGAGGTTGTCCAGGTCCGGCGCGACGAAGCCGATGTCCACTTGCTGTATGTCGAACTGCGCCAGGCAAACGAAGAGCAGCAGGCGGCGCTACTGGCCCATCTGCTGGTCCAGGGCATTCCCATCAGTGACTACCATATGCAGGCCGAAGACCTGGAACACCTCTTCCTGCGATTGACCGAGGTAACGTAATGAAGGCTGTCCGATTATTCCCGCCGCAACTCAATCCGATCATCGTTAA
>CAKZQX010000110.1 GCA_937141995.1 uncultured Chloroflexaceae bacterium
TCAGCCGGGGTGTGGCCGGAACCGGCTGACGCCGGGACTCCCGCGCCGGGGCCGTAACCCCATGACCAACCCGTTTCAGACAGTTTCTGAGCAAATTTTTTGTGAGAAAGATGGCCTCTTTCCCGTCTTTTTGGAAAAAATGTGGCGTGGAGAGCCACATTTTTTCCAAAAAGGATGTTGTTTTCCGCCCTGCCGCAGGCGAGTCGGTGCATCGGGGTAGAACACCGCGTAATGTGTGGCATTGACACAATAAATTACACTTTGCTATAATGCCCCTATGACGCAGTGTGTCATACAGGTTCGCTATCACATCCACCAGCAGGTAACGCTATCTCCGCAAGTTGCCGGACGTATGTCCTGTTTTCTTATTACGATAATAAAAAAGAGAAAGGTATGTATTCGTGGGTAAACGCACACTCGTCGGCATATTGGGGCTGGGGTTGACCGGGTGGGGGCTGTTCCAGGCGCGCCGGCAGATCTTTCGCCACTGGTTTCACCTGCCGCCGGTGCAATACGCTGTCGGGGTTGAGCGGGGCCTGCGCCTGGCGTTACCCGATGACGTCACGCTGGTGGCCGATCACTACTTCCCCAAAGCCGAAGGCGACTTCCCGACGATCCTGATCCGCACTCCCTACGGGCGCAAACTGGGGGCGGCGCTGGTCTTTATCGCGCCCCGCTTCGCCGAGCGTGGCTACCATGTGATCATACAGGATACCCGCGGCCGGTTTGACTCGACCGGGCAGTTTGATCCGTTTCGTACCGAGGCCGAGGATGGACATGCCACGCTGGATTGGATCGCCCAACAGCCCTGGTTCAATGGCGTCATCGGTATGTGGGGCCAGAGCTACCTGGGCTTTGTGCAGTGGGCCGTGGCGGGTGATCCGCCGCCGGCACTCAAGGCGATTATGCCGATTATTACCGCCTCGCAGTTTGTCTCACTTATTCGCGCCGATAGCTCCTTTGCCCTCGACACGATGCTGCGCTGGACGTTTATGGTCGATACGATTGATTTCCTGCGCAAACGCACATTTGCATCCGCGCTGCTGCGCCTGCTGCGCACGGAGCAGCTCGTGGCCCCGGCCCTGCAGCACCTGCCGATTGGCGAGGCCGATGCGGTAGCAATTGGAACGCCGGTCAGCTTCTACCGCGACTGGCTCGATCATCAGATCTATGACCACTACTGGAAGGCAATGGACCACCGGGATGCGCCCGGACGTACCCCCACCGCGGTTCACCTGATCGCGGGTTGGTATGACATCTTTCTGCGCGACCAACTGGCCGACTATGCCGCACTACGAGCGGCGGGAAAACGGCCGTATCTGACGATTGGCCCCTGGTTTCATCTCGACACGGATATCGCGCGCAGTAGCCTGGGGGAGAGTCTCGCCTGGTTCGATGCGCACTTGAAAAATGATCAGCGCCACCTGCGGCCGGACCCGGTGCGTATCTATGTGATGGGGGCCGACGAGTGGCGCGATATGGAGGAGTGGCCCCCACCCACTCGTGAAACACGCTACTATCTGCAATCGGGCAGGCAGCTTGCGCCCACACAACCGGATGCGCATGCGCCCCCCGACCAGTACCGCTACAATCCCGCCGATCCTACGCCCTCGATTGGTGGTCCGCTGATGAATCCCGGCGGCGGCCCCCGGGATAACCGTACACTGGAGATGCGTTCTGATCTGCTCTGCTACACCACCGAACCGCTGCATGCCGATCTGGAAGTCATTGGCAATGTTGACCTGGAACTCTATGTTCGTTCCACGCTCAAGCATGCCGACTTCTTTGGCCGGCTGTGCGATCTGCATCCCGATGGGCAGTCGATCAACATCTGTGATGGGTTGTTGCGGCTCGAAGCTGATCGGGGAGAGCCCCAACCGGATGGTACCTTGCGTATCGTGATCAACATGTGGGCAACGGCGCACCGCTTCCGGCGCGGACACTGCCTGCGGCTGCAGATCGCCGGCGGCGCGCACCCGCGCTGGAGCCGCAATCTGGGCACGGGTGAACCTATCGCTACCGGCACCGCCGGCGTTATCGCCGAGCAATCCATCTACCATGATAGTATGCACCCATCGGCCCTGGTTTTACCCATCATTTAACACGCGTTACGCGGTGGACGTTCAAACTGCACGTTTGATAAGATGAAAGCAGTCTTCGCCTGCGGCAGCATGGTACTGTTTTATTTTTCTCACAGCAAATTTGCACTTTGTGCAAATTTGCTGTGAGAAAGGATGGAATCTTCCGCCCTGCCGGAGGCGATATCCCTCGTCAAAACCCGGGATCGTCTGCTGCATGCCGGCATTGGCCGTTTCGCGGTTTTC
>CAKZQX010000111.1 GCA_937141995.1 uncultured Chloroflexaceae bacterium
GCCCAGCAGCCGCGTTGCGCCCTGCTCACGAGCATACTCAGCCAGGTCGGCCAGCCAGTCAACCGCTTCTTCAGATGAGCCCGGGTCGCGGGCACGATCAAGATCATAGCCAATCTGCCAGGCCCGGAGCGCGGGATGCGACGCAAAATAGCCGACGACTTCCCGGATGAGGTAGCGCTGCGCCGTTCGCTGCTGCCGATCACGATAGAGATCCCGTACGGTTGTCTCGTGATAATCACCCTCAAAAAAAACCGGGGCTACCGACGTAGTTAACGGGACACCAAAACGCGCCATCAGTGCCAGATCCGGGCCAGGACTGATGCCGGTGGCCCAGGCAGGAATCTGGATCACCCCACCCATCACGCCGGCAAAAAGTACAGCAACCACGCGCAGGCGTTGCGCCTGCGCCGCATCCAGGGTGTGCTCAAGCGCACGCATCGCACGGCTGTTGATGCGGGCAGGACCAGGTTGAAAATCCTCCCAGCGCAGACAGAGACGCACCGTGTCGCAACCGAGATCGGCGATATGCGCCAGTTCATCACGGGTTGCGCCGGCATCAAAGGCTTTCCAGCCCGCGTACCCCGTCCGGCGCGGCCAGTAGGTAATACCCAGCGAAAAGGTTGCCTCACTGTTCATAGCGTTATTGCCCAGAAACTATGAACGACACCTGAACCGACCTACTCACTATCCGCCAGCGCGCGTGACTCGACATGGGCCCGCTTAACCGCATCGGCCTGCTGCCGAAACGCATCCGAGAGCCCGGCAATAACTTGAAGTTCGCGCTGTTCCAACTCGGCAATGCGGGCAATGTGGGAATGCTGCGCCGCTTCCAACCGACTGGCGCTGCGACTCAGGCGCTGCTCCAGTTCACGCACCCAGCCATCAACCCGCTCCAACCAGGAAGTCAGTTGCCGCAGATGGCGCTCGTCCGTCTCCTGGAGAGCAACCAGTTTTTCATCGGACTGGTGGCGCATATCTTCCAGACGCTCCTGGTTCATCAGAAAGCGTTCGGTGGAGATTCGCTCAACCCGCTTGATATCGGCGACAATATCGGGCAGTTTATCCGCAACCTCGACAATCTGGCCGGGGAGTTGCTCGGCAAACAACTCCACGCGATGATGGACTTCATCAATGCGGACAAGCCGCGCGTCAAAGTCGTCAAACCAGCTACGCATATCAACAACCACCTGCTGCCCTTCAACAATCTGCCGCCGCAGGTTTTGCTTCTCAACCTGGAGTTCCTCACCCACGCGGCGGGCTTCCTGCAGAGCAACAGCATCGGCCTCACGCAGGCGGTCCAGTTGCGTGACCAGTTGCCGCTGGCGTTCCTCGGTTTCCCGGATCTGGGACTGTAGATCGAGAATCTTCTGCTCAGTATCTTCGATGCGGGCAAACCAGGGGAAGACCTGGTCCCGATCCTGCCGCCGGGCCTCGGCCAGTTGCTGAATCTGCGCCTGCATCTCACGCAGAGGCTTGACGCCCTCCTCAATCTTGACCAGCGCGCCCGCGATCTCTTTGCGCAACCCGACAATATCGCGGCGCGATGCCTCAATCGACTGGGTAACTTCTTCGGTGTGACGCTCGAAGAGGCTCTGGACCTGTACGACTGCGGCCTCGGTCTTGCGGGTCTGCTCCATGGCCCAGTTGTACTTATTGGTCTGATCTTTAATCAACCGGCGCAGTTCATCGATCTGGCCCTGGAGGTAGACAATCTGGGACTGTTCGTGAGCACGTAGACGTTCTTCTTCAAATTTTGCGGTCAGGTCAGGTGTTGACATACATTTCTCCTGAGCATAACATCCTGCACATCCTCTGGTTATGCGCTATTGATGGGCTGCATTACTGCTATATTAGCATACACTGGCTCAAACTGGTGCAACATGCTCCGGTTTTTACTGATTAAACTGGTATTTTGACCTGGTATAGAGTTGGGGTAGTGCGCCAGCGTGAGGAAAAGGATAACCGTTGCGCCGGCGTGTGATATCTATCGGCGCATCAGTGCAACGCCGCCAGAGCAGATGGGAGATCGATAGCCCCGGTGTAGAGCGCGCGCCCGATGATTGCTCCCTCAACCCCGATTGCGGACAGGCGTTGCACATGATCAATCTGCGAAATCCCACCACTGGCAATAATGGCCGGCCCACCGGCGCGCACCAGGGCTGCGGTTGCAGTGTAGTTCGGCTCAGTTAGTGTACCATCCCGGGCAATGTCGGTGTAAATAATGCGCTGGACACCGCGCTGCGCCATCGCATCAATCA
>CAKZQX010000112.1 GCA_937141995.1 uncultured Chloroflexaceae bacterium
GCACGCCTGCCCAGTTCAGCCGTAGGGTGCATTTTATGCACCCTGTTCATGCATCATGTAGGTGCGGTTTGTAACCGCATGCTTGCCCAGCCGTAGGGTGCATTCGCTGCACCGTGTGCATGCATCAGCCGGAACGGGTGCCGCCGTTCATTCGCCATACCCCTGCACAGTGCAGGTGTGGCTAATGAACTGTGAACTTGAAATCCGGACATCATTGATCGGGAGTCCCGGCTTCAGCCGGATCAGGCGTTCCTGGCAGGATGCCGCTGTCCCGGCAGGTGTTCACCGGCTAAAGCCGGGACTCCTGAGTCGCATATCCGGGCTGTTTTTCAAACTTCGTCAAGCCGCACGCCTGTACAGCCGGGAACTGACGTAGCGAATATTGTGAAATTATTGTCAAGCGCCGGATTGTCCGGTAGAATAGACTATACCGCATGTGTGAAATGGAGACAATCATATGAAGGTTCGTCGATTTGCCGCGTATACCTGGGCGCTGCTGGCCTATAATCTGGTCGTTATTCTATGGGGCGCATTTGTGCGGGCCACCGGCTCCGGGGCAGGGTGTGGCGCGCACTGGCCAACCTGCAACGGTGAGGTGATTCCGCGCGCGCCGCAAGTTGAGACGATGATCGAGTTTACTCATCGCCTGAGCAGCGGTCTGGTGCTGTTGCTGGTGATCGGGCTGGTGGTCTGGGCCTACCGCGCGTTTCCCAAGGGTGATCCGGTACGTTGGGGCGCGCTATTTTCGCTGATCTTTACCATCACCGAGGCGCTGGTCGGGGCCGGGTTGGTGCTGTTTGAACTGGTGGCGGATAATGACTCAATGGCGCGTGCCTGGTCGATGGCGATTCATCTGATCAACACCTTCCTGCTGCTGGGTGCGGTGACGCTGACGGCCTGGTGGGCTTCCGGTGGTGCGCAGTTGCGATTGCGTAATCAAGGGGCGGTTGGGCGGGTGCTACTGGGTGGGTTCCTGGGCATGCTGCTGCTGGGCGTCAGTGGCGCGATAACCGCTCTAGGCGACACGCTCTTCCCCGCCGGTTCGCTGGCCGAGGGCCTCCGTCAGGATTTCTCGCCAACCGCGCATATCTTGATCCAACTGCGGATATGGCATCCGGTAATTGCTGTTGCCGTCGGGTTTTACCTCTTCTTTGCGGCCCGGTTTGTGGCGCAGCAGCGGCATACCGTATTGACGCGCCGGTTTGCCTGGGGGGTTATGGCACTCTTCGGCATTCAGTTGATCGCGGGGGTGGTCAACCTGGCCCTGCTGGCTCCGGTCTGGATGCAACTGGTGCATCTGCTGCTGGCCGATCTGGTCTGGATCACGCTGGTGTTGCTGAGTGCCGCGGCGCTGGCGCAACCGCTCCCGCAGACCAGCCCGCTGGAGGTGGCGCGTCCGGGCACGGTGTCAAGTAGCGCCGATTGAGCGCGCGGTTGTTGCTTTGCATATCCCGCTTCCCGCTGTATTATTATGGTAGATGTCGTTGACACGCCGTACGCGGTGTGGCCTGTTTCGGCCCGCCGGAGGCAATATCGCCTGCCAGCCAGGTAACTATGTACCGTGTGGCAGCACCAGCCGTTTCGCGGTTTTCGCTCATTTCGCGGTCCAGACCTCCACTGTGTACGTTCTGTTATTTCCTCAGGAGAAAGCATGATACAGCGGGT
>CAKZQX010000113.1 GCA_937141995.1 uncultured Chloroflexaceae bacterium
TTTTCCTGCAAGATGCCATCCTGGAGGTTTTTGGGGCAGAAGTCTTTGAAATGGAACAGGGCGAGACCGCCGCGTTTCAGCAGATCTGGGGTGGCGGCGTGCTGCTGGGGATGCTGCTGATCGGGTTGCTCTCGACGCGGTTGCCGATCTCCAAGAAGACGATTGCGACCGTTGGGGGTCTGGGGATTGCGCTGGGTCTGGCACTGATCGCCCTGGCCGGGTGGACGCTCCAACGTTCGCTGGTCGATCCCGGCTTGCTGATTATGGGGCTTGGCACCGGAACATTCAATGTCGGCGCGCTGTCGATGATGATGGAGATGACGGTTGAGGGACAGGTGGGCCTCTACATGGGGCTCTGGGGCATGGCGCAGGGTTTGGGCAACGGACTGGCAAATGTGTTGAGCGGCGCGCTGCATACCGGCTTGATCGAAACCAACCTGCTGGCTCCGGCTTCGGCCTATACGCTGATCTTCGGCCTGGAAGCGCTGATGATGGTGCTGGCGGTCGGGGTGCTGCGGGGTATCAGTGTGCAGGAGTTCAAGGGTGTAAGCAGTGTTGATCTGCAAACGGCAATGGCTTTTGATACTGCTGCATAAGCCCGAGTTGTAACGATATACGATACGTTCCAGGGAAGGAAACGGACGAATGTATACACCTGAACAACTTGCGCGGCGTGAGGCGTCTCCCTGGACGCGCGTGCAGATTATTCTCGCTCCAATTCAGTTTTTAGCTTTTCTGATTAGTTTTTTTCTGGTTGTCCGTTATCTGATCACTGATCAAGGATTGGTAGCGGCGACGATCAGTGTCTGGATTAAAATTGCGCTGATCTGGGCGTTGACAATTACCGGCATGCTCTGGGAGAAGGATGTCTACGGGCATTATTTTATGGCACGGGAGTTCTTCTGGGAGGATCTGGGCAACCTGATAGCTATCCTGACGCACAATGCCTATTTTGTGGTTCAATGGTTGGGATGGGATCAGCGTGCCGTGATGCTGGTGATGTTATTTGCATATATTACGTATCTCCTCAATGCGGTACAGTTTATTATCAAGGGAATTCGCTCCGGGCGTGAGCGGCGTGCGCTGCGTACCGGGGTGGTTAATCAGTAAGATGAAGTAGGGACGAAAGCTGTTTCGTTCCGCAGTGGTAGACCAGTGGTAGGGGCGGAACAGCTTTCGTCTCTACCACTGGTCTGGTTCATCGGATGGGTTGGTCTGCGGCTTATTGGCATGTAGTGACGACGATAAGGTTAGGGCTATGGCAATAAAATCGAAATCTGTGGTTATTCCTCGCCGGAATGCGATTGAACTCCGGGATGTGATGGTGGCGGAACCCAAGGCCGGGGAGATCCTGCTTCGTACGGCGTTTACCTCGATCAGCGCCGGAACCGAGCGGATGCTGCTCGATGGGCGGATGCCCCACCCGGCGTTGTCGTTTCCCGTAGTTCCCGGCTATGAGACGGTCGGCCAGGTTGTGCGGGTGGGCAAGGATGTTGCCCCGGAGATGATGGGCGAGTGGGTCTATGTCGGCGGTGCGCGCTGTTTCAAGGGCGTTAATCCGGCCTGGGGCGGGCAGAGCCAGTATATTACGACCCAGGCTGAGCGCGTGGTGACGCTGAATGGTGTTTCACCGGAGGTTGGCGTTATTCTGGCGCTGGCCGCGACCGCGCTCCACGGGATTAATGTCGCGCAGGTGCGCCGCAATGACCGCGTGCTGGTGCTGGGACAGGGAATTGTCGGCCAACTGGCCGCGCGCCTGGCAAGCCGGGCCGGAGCATCCCATGTGGCTGTGGCTGACCGGGTCGGGGTGCGACTGACGGCTTCGCAGGCGGATCAGGTGATCGATGTGAGTAAGGACTCGCCGGAGGAAGCGCTCGGCGGTGAGCGGGTGAACCTGATTATTGAGGCGACCGGCTCGATGGGTGCGCTGAGTAGTGCTCTGCCGCTGCTGGCCGACCATGGGCGGGTGCTGCTGCTGGGTTACTATGAGCATATCGATGTTCCCTATGCGCCGATATTTATGCGCGAGGCGCAGATCCTGGCGGCGCGGGAGTGGGAATTCGGTCCCGATGGTGAGTTGCCCCGCACACGCGATCTGCTGGCGAGTGGTGAACTGAATGTTAACGGATTGTTGACCCATCGCGTACCGCTTGACCGGATTCAGGCCGCCTACCGGCTGGCGCTGGAAGATCCCTCCTGCCTCAAGGTGCTGGTGGAGTGGCCGCAGGAGGATGCGTAACCTGTGATGTGCGCTGCGTGGTATGCCCTGATCACGGTTCGTTCCTGATCGATCACGCAACGTGGAAGGAGCCCGGCAATGCCTGCACGCGTCAAATCGTCCGGTTCGACCCATGCCCGGATGCTGGCTGTCTATGGCAAGGGCGGCATGGGTAAGTCGTTTTTTACGACCAATCTGGTCAGCAAACTGGCTCTGCTGGAAAATCGAGTGTTGCAACTGGGGTGTGATCCCAAACACGACAGTTGTAACGCGCTGTTTGGCGGTGTGAGCCTGCCGACGCTGGGTGATACCTGGCGTGAGTTTAAGGAGGCGGGGCGCGAGGAGGAGTTGCAGTCTCACCATGTCATCTTCAAAACGCCGATTATGCAGGGCGCGGCGACGGTCTACGGCTGCGAGATTGGCGGGCCGGAGGTTGGGCGCGGTTGTGGTGGGCGTGGCATTACCTTTGGCTTTGATCTGCTGGAGAAGTTTGGCCTGAGCCAGTGGGCGCTCGACTATGTGGTGATGGATTTTCTGGGCGATGTCGTTTGTGGCGGGTTCGCCACGCCGCTGGCACGTTCCCTGGCCGAAGAGGTGATTATCCTGTGTGGCAATGATCGCCAGAGTCTCTACGCGGCGAACAATATTGCCCGTGCCGCCAAATATTTTGCCGACATGGGCGGGAGTACCCGCCTGCTGGGGTTGGTGATCAACCGGGATGACGGTAGCGGCGTGGCCGAACATTTTGCAGCGCAGGTCGGTTTGCCGGTGCTGCTCAAGATTCCGCTGAGCCGCCAGATCCGCGAGATGGCCGATGCCTGCCAGTTGGCGCTGGTCGATAGCGAATTTGATGCGCTGTTTACCGGCCTGGCGCAGCAGATTATGACCCGCACCACTCCGCCGGTGACAATGGAGCAGGTGACACCGCTGGACTACAACAATTTTCTGGCGGTCTTTGGCGCTGCCGAGCCGGATATTGTTCCCGATGGCGCGTCGGCCGTGGAGTTGTTCGGCAGCACGACGGATGTCAGGCCATTGCCGGTTATCGGCCTGGAAGCCGCGCCGATGGGCAATCAGCCGGATATGGACCCGCCGACGCAGCATGTTGTCACGCGCCTGCTGCAGGAGTTGGGCATGTATGTTACCGAAGCCAACCGTGACCCTAAGAAGGGCTTGATTCTGACCATTGATGGTAATACCACGATCTGTTTTGGCAGCGATCAGGAACTGGATAGCAAGATCGCAATCCTGGCGGCGCTGCAGAAGAGTGGCGAGGCGTACCGCTATGTGGATCTCCGCCGGCCGGCGTCACCGCTCTATCGCTGATTTGCCGGTCGTGTAGCCGGTAAAAGCGCTCGATCAGGGCTTTTTGCGTGAGAGTCAACACCGTTGTCACCTCATTTTTGTCTACGAACGTGAAAAAACAGATGTTCAGCCGATGTAATGATGGGGTTCAGATCGGGGTGTAACCGTATCGCTTATCGTGATGCGGTATCTGCGCCAGGATACGTGCGAGCGTTGGATAATATGGCGCAAAGTTGTCGCCTGCTCCTGCACAACTACTTGCACTATGTGGTAGAATATATATGTACAATGTTTTCATGTAATGTCACATAGTGACGTAGGGTCGTTGGGCCGTCCTACGCTGCTCAGGTGTAGGGAACAGGACAGGAGAAAGCTTATGGATTCCCCAATGATTGGTCCATTCTCGCCGCTCATCGTCTGTTGGGCATCGCTGCTGGTTACGGTTATCGGTCTGGTGGTCGCCTTCTTCTTCACCAACATCACCGCATTTGCCCGGCGTCTGCGTGATGGCGGGAAGAGACCTGCTGCCGGTGCTCCGTCTGAAACGGGCGAGGCCGGTAGTCAGGGTTAGTAGGTAGACCCGCGACAATTGTCGCACACTGTTCGCAAGCGGACCTCAGCGCACCTCGCCCCGAGCTGCGGGCGCTGAGGTTGTTTTGTGCCCGCGAACCGACACTGGACTGCTTATGTGTTCTTTGTTCTATACCTGTTTGTTCTTTCTCAAATATTACGGTATAGTGGCAGAACACAGCATACCTGCAATCAAATCAGAGGGTTACGCCTGTTCTCCGCAGGATATTCCGCGACTCGGTCCGTCCTGTGATAGCATACGGAATGTGGAAGTTACGAAGTACGAGATAAGCAATGACTGATCTTATGACTCAACCTGCTGAAACCGCTCCTGCTGCCCCGGCGAATGGACGGGAAACCGCGCCGCCGCCCTATCCTTTTACAGGCATCGTCGGGCAGGCAGATTTGAAACTGGCGCTCTTGCTCTGTGTGATCGACCCCAGCATTGGTGGTGTGATGGTGATGGGCCACCGGGGAACGGCCAAATCGACAGCGGTACGCGCACTGGCGGCGATGTTGCCCCCGATCAAAGCCGTCTCTAACTGTCCCTATGGCTGTGCGCCGGAGCGTCCCGCCGGTCTGTGTGACCGCTGTACCCGCAGCAGCAAACGCAAATCTGCCGAGAGTGAACCGGAAGCGCCGACCCGTCTGCGGGCAACCACAACGCCTGTGCCGGTGGTCGATCTGCCACTGGGTGCGACGGAGGATCGAGTCTGTGGCACGCTCGATATTGAGCGGGCGCTGACGCAGGGCGTGCAGGCGTTTGCACCGGGACTGCTGGCCCGCGCCAACCGGGGTTTTCTCTACATCGATGAAGTCAACCTGCTGGAGGATCATCTGGTCGATGTGCTGCTGGATGTGGCGGCCAGTGGCGTAAATGTTGTCGAGCGTGAGGGTATCAGCATCCGCCATCCGGCGCGCTTTGTGCTGGTTGGTAGCGGCAATCCGGAGGAGGGTGATCTGCGACCGCAGTTGCTTGATC
>CAKZQX010000114.1 GCA_937141995.1 uncultured Chloroflexaceae bacterium
GCCTTATCGACATATTGAGCCGTTGCGACACGATCCGTCTGGTCAATGCCGATACCGATCTGACCTACCGGGTGGGTGGACGCACCTGGGTGAATGCGGCTGGAAATAAGAATTTTCCCGATGGTGAGATCTTCACCGGCCCGATTGAGGACAGCGCCGAGGGCTATATTACCTACAGCTTTCCGGCGGTCTACAGCGGACGTGAGGTGGAAGGGGTGCGCCTGGTCTTCAAGCAGGGCAAGGTTGTTGAGGCAACGGCGACCAAGGGCCAGGAGTTGCTGCTCTCGCTGCTCGATATGGACCCGGGGGCGCGCTACCTGGGGGAGGTGGCGTTCGGCTTAAACTACGGAATTAAGCGCTTTAGTCGCAATATTCTCTTTGATGAGAAGATTGGCGGAACGGTGCATCTGGCGGTCGGCGCAAGCTACCCGGAAACCGGCGGCCAGAATCAGTCGGCGCTGCACTGGGATATGGTTTGCGATATGCGGACGGGCAGCGAGGTCTTTGCCGATGGCGAACTGGTCTATCGTGATGGGAAATTTATTGTTTAAGTCCAGGAAGAGGTATCAGGCAAACTCGCGGGTGGCAATATCGGTGCGATAGTAACGTCCGGGGAAGGTAATCCGCTCGGCGTTGAGCAGTGCCCGTCCCCGCGCACCATAAAGGGTGGCGGCCAGGGCAACGACCGTCAGAACATGACCGCCGGTAGTCGTCATTGCGGCCATGCGTCCACCTGTGCCGCCAATTAATACCGACAGCGGCGATGTCCCGCGCTGCCGGTTGGCTGTGTAGCGCAGTCCGCCGGGGTTGTGGGTCTGGTCATGAAAGATCAAAACGCCCGCCTCCACCTCGGACAGTCCTTCGATAACGCCACCGACGGCGAAGTGGTGTGGGTATCCCTGTACTACCAGGCCAATACCCACACTGGCTTCGTCCCGCCAGCGCAATGCTGGGAGTTGGTTCAGGCGGCGGGTAATCGTGGCCTGGATAATGGGCAGTAGATCATCTTCCATGCGAGGCAGGACAACCTGTGCCTCCATATTGCGCAGGCTACAGCGTAATGCTGTAATGCGCGGTCCCTGCGGGGTGATAATACAGTCCAGGCCCAGAATGCCCCAGTAGGGCAGACCCGCCTGATCCAGCGCGGCGACGAGTGGATGCATCAGATGGCGGTTGAGGTAGGTCGTCAGTTTGTTGGCGTAGGTTGAGTTACTGGTGTACGCACCCATGCCGGCCGCTACCGGCCCGCGGTTGTCCTCGTAGAGCCGGTCGTAGAGCCGGGTAGGCAGGAGCGAGAGCGCTGTGCGCCCATCGGTGAAGGCCGAAAAGGTGACACGCGCTCCTGTGAGAAACTCCTCGATAACTACGCCGTCGTTGCGCCCATCCACCGTGCGACTGGTGAAGAGTTCGTTCAGGGCGGCGAGGGCAGCGTAGCGATCTTCAAAGATGCCGTCGCCGACGTTCGGGTTGTCGGCTTTGATGACGACGGGCAGCGGTTGGGAGGCCAGATATTTCTCCGCCGTTGCCAGATTGGTAAAAGTGCGTCCGCGCGCGGTGGGCAGTTTGTGGTGCAGCAGAAACTCTTTGGCATAACAGCGGCTCTGCTCCAGGCGAGTCGAGCGCTGCGAAGGACCGTATACACCGAGATGCATGGCGACAACTTCATCAACCAGGCCGGTGCGCAGGGGTTCACTGCCGGCGGGCACGATTAGATCAATATTCTCATCGAAGGCCCACCGGGCGACTTCGGCGGCATTCTCCGGGTCGAGATCTTCCTGGAATGCCAGTTGTGACGTGCCGCCATTGCCGGGCGCACAGATAATCTGGTCTGACTGGGGACTGTTGAACAGTTTCCAGACCAGTGCGTGTGTTCGTCCATCATTGCCAAGGACCAGAATTTTCATGGATTTACATAGTGTATGTTTGTAGTCAGATGTTAGACGTAAACCGCTGGCGACGAGCGTTCCCCGCTCCCGGCTTACTAACTGTGCCTGGCCGCCTCCTGGTTGCGGGCCGCAGTCAGCACACTGCGCAGGAGCATCACATTGGTCACCGGCCCGGTGCCGCCGGGCACGGGAGTGATTGCACCGGCGACCTCGGCAGCACCGGCGAAATCAACATCGCCGGTGATACTGCCGTCATCCTGAACATTAATACCAAAGTCGATGACCACTGCACCGGGCCGCAGCATGTCCCCTGTTACCAGTCCGGGGCGGCCGGCGGCGACGGCGACAATCTCGCACTCGCGCAGAACCGCGCCCAGGTCGAGTGTGCGCGAGTGGCAGAGCGTGACGGTGGCATTGGCAAGCAGTAGCAGCGCCGCCATTGGCCGACCTACGATCGCGCTACGCCCGACCATCGCTGCGCGCTTGCCCTCCAGTGTGATGCCGTAATGGTGCAGCAACTCCATCCCGCCCGCCGGGGTGTTCGGTACCAGCGTGGAGCGTCCCTGCGCCAGTAAGCCCGCGCTGATGGGATGGATGCCGTCAACATCCTTCCGATAGTCCAGATGCAAAACTGCCTGTTCCGCAGAGAGGGGCGCGGGCAGCGGCATCTGCAGAAGCACGCCATGCACCGCCGGGTCAGCACTGAGTTGCCTCAGGCTCTGCTCAAGCGTGGCCTGGGTGGTGTCGGTAGGCAGTTGCGCCAGATGGAACGCCATGCCTGTGGTGTTACAGATTTTGCGAATACTGCGAACGTAACGATCCGACGCGGCATCGCCCTGTACCTGAACGACGGCCAACTGGGGTGGATGTGTGTATTGTTCAGTAAACACTGCGATATCGGCGCGCAGCTCAGCCCGGAGTTCCTGGGCCGGCGCGCGCCCGTCAAGTATGATAGTTGACATAATTTTCCTGGGTCAGAAGTCAGAAATCAGCGGTCAGACAGGCTGCCGGCTACCACCTGCCGTCTCCCTACTGATTAATCCGGTTGCGTACAATCTCCATAATACCCCGGGTCTCGTCACTCAGCCCGACCGACAGATCCTCCATCTGGGCGCGCACTTCGCGGACGTAGAGCTGATCATCCAGGCTGGTCAGATTGATCTCAACGTTGAGCAGTGCGCTCTGAACGGTTGCCCGCGCCAGGGTTGCAGCCACCCCCACATCACTGACAACCAGGCGACCACACCGATTTGCCAGGGTGGTGCAGAACGGCAGCAGCAGCGTTGCGGAACGTGCCACGCGCAAGGGAATCTCGGTAGCGTGGCGCGTGACTGTCTGGATGGCCGCCTGCCGGCTGGCGGCATCGGCATCGGTTGTGCGCGGCAGTTTATAGGCCGTTGAGAGCCGATTAAAGACTTCGACGTCATCCTGGGCCAGATTCTGGAACTCGTGGCGTAGCTCTTCCGCCTGCTGCTGCATCGCGCGCGCCTCTGCTTCAAAATCGGCAAAGCGCTTTTTCCCAATCGTTAACGCGCAAACCATGCTGACCAGACCGGCGGCCATTGCGCCGGTGAGGGCGGCCACACTTCCCCCGCCCGGCGTCGGTGCGCTGGATGCCAGTTCATCGAGGAACGCGTCTATATGTTGCTGTCCCAATGTGTTTGTCATATGCGGTGTCTCCTTGTGTTGATATTTGTTCGTAGTACAGGACTTATACGATACCGCGTATGGATACGTCTTTTGCCTGCGGCAGGGCAGCAGGTTTGTAAGAAAGATACACATGTACCATGCTGCCGCAGACGATGTCTGCTTTTCGTCTGGTCAAACGTCCGGTTTGTGTACCCACCGCGTAAGACCTGTTATGCGCCAGTCTATCTGCGCTGAGTTCGGTACGATGGCACTGTTTAGCACTGAGCAAGCGTATCGTTGCTGCTCATACACATTATATCAGCCTTGAAAAGGGGTAGGTGCCGCATTTGGGGGGAATTGAACCGGCGATATCTGCCGGTTTGCCGCTTCTTCAGAATGCAGCAAGCCATGCTACACTGATAGAGAAAACCGAGCACAAAGGAACAGAGTTATGCGAACGATCTTTTTTACCGGGAATAGTGGCCCCGAAATTGTCCTGACCGCCGCCGCAACTGCCGGTGTTACCGCCCAGTCCGGTCTGCGGACGCTGCTGGTCAGCATTGGCCCTGTCCACGCATTATCTCCCCTGACCGGCGGGTCGGTGGGAAATGAACCGCATGAAATCGCGCCGAATCTGAGCGTCTGGGCGCTTGATGTTCTGGAGGATGTGAGTAACTTCTGGGAGCAGACGCGTGCGCGCCTGTCAGGGAGTATGCCGTTGTCGCTCAGTGGGGATGAGTTGCCGATTGTGCCGGGCATGGATCTGCTGCTCGGTCTGGAGCGACTGCGGCGACATGCAGCGACCGGGTATGATCTGGTGGCGGTGGCGGTGGGCCCGCAGGATATGTTCCTGCGCACCCTGTCCGTCCCGGATAGTTTTCGCTGGGGGTTGCGGTTGCTCTTCGGCCTGGATCGGGGACCGGGGCGCAACCCGACTTCGCTGCATCGCGCGCTGGTACCGACAGCACTGCTGCCGCTGGAGTGGTTTAACCAGGTGCAGACGGCGCGGGTAGAACTGGAGCGCCTGCGGGATCAGGCGCTGGACCCGGCCCATACCACGGTGCGTTACATCCTGCGCCCGGATGCGGCTGCCCTGGAGGAGGCATACCTGGCCGTGCCCGCGCTGCAACTTCACGGCCTGGTGGTGGATGCGCTGGTTGCCGGGCCGCTGCTGCCCGCCGATACGAGCGATCCACGCCTGACGGCGGTTGCCGCCCGGCAGCAGGAGTTAACCTCGGCGGCAGCGCATGTCTGGGCCTCCCGGCCGCTGCTGCGGCTGCCGCTGCGGGCACACACCAGCGGCGTGGCCGATCTCCAGGCGCTGGGGGCGGAACTCTATGCCGGACGGCGGGCCGAGGAGCGCTATGTTGTTAGCCTGCCGATTGAGCAGAATATCGGCGATGATCCCTTTATTGCGATTGATCTACCGGGGCTGCGCCGTGAAGCGCTGGGCCTGACCCTCAGCGGCGACGAGTTGATCGTCCGCGCCGGACCTTACCGCCGTCATCTGCTGATGCCCGAATCGCTGCGGGGTACGAGTAACATCCGCGCCAACCGCGAGGGCGACCGGCTGGTGGTGCGGTTGCGGCGGTAGGTAATAACTGTAATGTTGCAATAGGTTAGCGCACATACGCCAGATCCTGTCGGCCGGTTTTTAGCATTGCTGTCAACTTCAACCATCCGACAGAGTGCGTTAACCTGATAAATGTAGTAATATAATGGATAAGACAAATATCACCTTAATTATCCAACTCCTCGAGCGTGTGCGTCAAAAACCAGGCATGTACCTGGGGAATGATGTGCATGCAATCCTCCATTTCATGACTGGCGTGAACTGCACCTGTTCAGTATTTGGTCTCCAACGGGATGAAGCCATATATAAAGCTGCTGTAATTGAGCGAGGATGGGAATATAGTGCCAAAGCAACACTCTATCAGATGATGAAAAAAGGCATGGACTACTTTCATATTGTAAATGAATTTTTTACAATCGAAATCAATGCGTGGAAAAACATGCTCGAACTGCCATAAAAAATATTTTCATGTCGCATTGCCGGAAAATAACACACAGACGAACAGGCACACGCGGCAGTTATGCTTCTTATCGAACAAATTCTTCCGGTATAGCATACTGATAATCTATTCTAAAGTTATCGCCGCGCCACTGAGCCAGGTGCTCAGCGGAATGGAAGATGCCGGAGCGAACGAGCAAGCCGCTCCCACATCCTCTCACGCACGCGCAAACTCCGTCAGTTGGCGCAGATCCGCCGGGTGGAACGCCAGGACAATCTGCTTGCGCGAGACCCCGGCGCGCACCGGATCCGTCGCAATACCTCTTCCGTCCAGTCTTGCTCAATCCGGATTTTCCCATCGCGGAGCCGGACATGCACCGTAATTCCGTGTACCCGACGATGTTCCGACCACCCGACAGTCAACCAGAGGAACCTTCCCCCTGCCGCCCGCAGCAAGATATGCTATACTTCAGATCCAGTTTGACTGCACCGATATTCAGACAATCATCGCAGGAGGTAGCACCTATGGCAACCCTCAATGAACGTATTGGCGAGGTCGTCAAGCGCAAACGCCAGCGTGACCGGCTGACCCAGGCGGCCCTGGGCGCGGCTATCGGCGTGAGCGGGTCATATATCAGCGGTATCGAGTCGGGCCAGACCGGTGTGCGCATTACCGAACTGGAAGGTCTGGCGGTCAAGTTTCGCACCACGGCGATTGAACTGATTACCGAGGCGGCCGGGCGCGATGAGTATAAGTTTACCGCGTCCAACCGCGAGCGCGATGCCTTTCTCACGCTGTACGATGTGTTGACCCCCGAACATCAGCAACAGGCGCGTACCTTTCTGCTCTTTCTGCGCGAACAGCAGGACCGCGCGCAGGTTGAAGCGACGGAATAAGCGGCTATGGCTGTGATAATTTTGATGGTCGGCGGTGCGGATACCAGCCGTGCGCCCATGGCGGCGGCTCTGCTGCGCCGTCGGCTG
>CAKZQX010000115.1 GCA_937141995.1 uncultured Chloroflexaceae bacterium
CCCGCGTGCGAGCACGATGTCGCAGTCGGCAATCAGTGTTGCCGCGTCGGTATGGCTGTCGCTAACCGGCACGGCCGGTGAGGCTGTATCGGTCAGCGTCACCATGCCGCTCTGGGCCTGCTCGTGCTGCGCGTGACTATGGCCATGATGTCCATGGTCGCAGGCGGCTTTGTCGCGGGTTTCGCGCTCGACAATTACCCCGTCCGCGATGGTCATAACCAGATAGCTGGTTGCCCGCCCAAAGTGGGCGCTGATACTTCGGCCATCGTTGGTTACTGCGGCGATTTTCATAGTCTGATGATTCCTTTCATGAAGGATTCGGCTACTTCTCCGGCATGCAAGTTGCTGTCAGGGCATTACGCCCCAGCTTGTCAGCAGTTCGCGTGTAAGCAGTCCCAGTTGGACTTCATTGGGTGTACCGCTTAACTCGGGATGGCGCTCGAAGCGGGCCCGCTCAAAATATTGGACAACATAGGGTTCATTTGTCTCCGGGTTCAGTGTCTCAAATGCCTCGGTCAATGGGTAGCCGACCAGCGGTAGCCCGCCCTGTTCCTCCCACACCGCGCGGAACGGTGGGCAGAGACTATGCCCCGTCTGCGCAAAGTAGATGCATTCTTCGGGCGCACCGGGCACCCTGGGCAGGCTCTGCCAGTCCACCCCCTTGCGCTCCAGTGCGGCGGTCCCCAAATGCCCAAGCTGAACCTCGTACGAACTTCCGCTAAACTCCGGGAAGTGCTCAAAGCGGGCGCGCTCGAAATATTGAACCACGCGGGGGCGTCCACTGCCAAACTCCGGCTCGATCAGTTCTTCGGTGAGTGGGTAGCCAAAGCGCGACAGGCCACCATTGATGTACCAGTACTGGCGGAATGCCCCACGCAGACTATGGTTGGTGGCCGCGAAACGTTCGCCGCCTTCGGGCACCGGCGGATCATACTCAATATACATCGGCGCGCCGGTGGCATCAAGCCGGAAGGTGAGTTCGCCGTCGTCGGTGTAGAGAATACGCTTGACCTGACCATTCCAACCGCGTACGATGGCCTGCCGGCAGTTGCAGTTGATCTGTAGATCGGGGGAGGAGTGCGTGGTGCGCCAGAGCACATCTACCCGCCGTCCGCTTCCCGCAAAGGCATACCAGTAGACATTCTCCTGCCCGGGCTTATACCCGTCGGCGCGAATATCTTGCAGGCCCAGCCCGCCGAGCATCTGCGTGAGCGTGCGGTAGGCGACAAAGGCGGGTTTGCGTAAGTCGCCCCGGTTGGAATCGAGCGGATAGGTACGCCGTAGCAGGCCATAGTGGAACTCGACTTCCCGATCATCATAGATCGGTCGTTCATAGGGTGCGCCGGGTTGGGTATCATTCCGGAAATCGTACCAGAAGATTTTCTCGATGCTGGGGTGTGCCAGTGCCAGGACATAGCCACGTACCAGGAAAAATGCCTGCGTATCGGAATCGACGCCGGGCCACTGATTATTAGTTGACCAACCCCACTCCGTTAGCCAGACTGGTTTTGAGCCATAGGTCCATAAGATCTCATCTAACCGGCGCATCTCATCGCGGAAGGTCACGGCCCAGTCCCGCCGCCAGGGGTTGCCTTCGGGCGCATCGGGGCGGTAAGGATGAATGGCAATAATATCGACCTCGTCCCATCCGCCATTCTGTGCTACGGCTTCCAGGTAGTCGAAATAGTCATAATTGTAGGGCGAGGGCGGTTCGCTCCAGATACTGGCGAGGCCCCCCATAACAATTTTGGCCTCCGGGTCGGCGGCCAGGGCCGCCGCGCGCCCAACCTCCAGGATACGGACAAAGTCCCACACATCGTAGAGGCCACTCTGATAGCCGGATTTTTCCAGGTTTGGTTCATTCCAGAGTTCCCAGTATTTTATCCAGCCGCGCTCACGGCCATAGCGCGCAACGGTGGCATAGACATAATCACCCCAATCCTCAATCCACTCGTGTGGATGGGGGTTCTTGCCCTTAAACCAGGCGGGATTATAGTCGAGTAGCCCCAGGACATTGATACCGGCGGAAACCTGCGCTTCAATGGCCCGATCATAGTCATAAAAACCGCTGCCGTCACCATCCCAGTCGAAAGGTCCATTCGGGGCTTGCTGGACCTTGTCCCAGAAGATCTCCTCGCGCTGCCACTGTACCCCCGCCTCGCGCATCAGCGTGACCGCCTCGTCGATCTCATCGCTACGTACGCGATTGCCCAGCGCGGCAACAACCCCAAAGGGAGTACCTTTGTCGCGCCATGGCAGATCGTTCGCCCTGGTTGGCGGCGTGGCCGGCGGGAGCATAGTGACGAGCAGAACCAGCAGAATCATCGCAAAAGGAGCAGCGTGGCGTACCCGTATGGTGGAATTTGACATAGCACACCTCTATAAGGTCAGGTATGATCGCGTTAGATTGTAGTCAACGCCTGATCTGAATCAAGTTGTTCTTTTCGGTATAGTAGCATCAGGTCCGATGATCCATGGGCATGTGACGTTACAAATCACTGACATACGTTACACAGTCTCTGTTCAAACCAGGTAAACCAGGCAATTGTACAAAAAGATGTTTTCGCCTGCGGCAGCATGGTGCTTTTTGATCTTTTGCAAGCATTTTGGCGCTGTGCGCCAAAATGCTTGCAAAAGAATGTCCTGTTCCGCCCTGCCGGAAACGATATCCCCCGCCAAACGCGGGAGCGCCTGATCCATGTCGGTATTGGTAGTTTCGCGGTTTTCGCTCATTTCGTGTTTTTTGTGGTCCCAACTCCCACTGCGTAACTCGTGTTACTGACACGCGTTACGCGGTGCCGTCTATTTTGGTCTGTTGACTGCCCCAAAAGCCGGATTCGCCTGCGGCAGCGTGGTACGCTTTTTTTCTTTTCACAAAAAAATTCACGTTGTGAATTTTTTTGTGAAAAGATCTGGTCTCTTCTGCCCAACCGGAGGCTGATATACCTTCCGGGTCAGGGACCGCGTAAGTCCTGTTATTGATAGACAGGTATCGCATGTTTATTGTCCTGTAGGAGCAGACTAAACACGACAATGCCGTAACGCCACTGCGCAGCCAGGCGCAGTCCATGCGATTGCAGCAGATCGTTCAGCGTGTCATCCGTCCAGAACATTAATCCTCCCAATCCCAGGAATGTTTGGAGGGCGCGACCGGCATGGCTTCGGGCCTGTGCCAGACTCATAAGCACACACCGTCCCGAGGGAGCCAGTACGCGTCGTACTTCGTTCAGGCATCCGCCTACATCACCGATCTCGTTGAGTGAGCCGCCGATTGGCACTCCGGCCACAGTGCCGGCGGCAAACGGCAGCGCCTGCGCCTTTGCACGCACAAAGCTGATGCGCTGCCGGGTGTGTTGCGCAAAGGTGCGTGCCTGCCGGAGCATCGGCAGTGAGTGATCAATCCCGATGACATGGCTCCGGTCAGGGGGCAGTTTACGGGTAAGTGCGCGGGCATACAGCCCATTGGAGCAACCCAGATCAACAAATAGCCCGCCGCGTGCGGGAGCCGTCAGGGCCGTCACCAGGGCCAACTCCCGATCATAGGCAAAGGCTTCGCCTGAGAGTAGCGTGAGCGCATACCAGCGCCAGAGCCGTTCATACCCCCAGGCAGTAATCGGTAAATAGTTGGTCGCCTGGGCCGGACTATCGGGTAGTGCCCGACTTCCCAGCAGATCGGCAATACCATGGTTAATACCATAGCTTGCCCGGCAACGCTCACAGTATAGTTGCCCCTGAATAATCGCCCCATCAAGGGCCAGGCGCGCGCCTGCCGCCGATGTTAGCGGTATATCCAGGCAGTTGGGACACCGTAGATGGGTCAGGGCTTCGGGATACATGCGTGGTTAAGAATTTCTCAACAAATTGAGTTCTGCCTACATGACGAAGATGCGGTTATCGTGGTACTACGCTGGCGAAATGTTGGTATTACCGCATTCGTCATATCAGCGAGTTCGGCGCAATAGAAAAACAGCTTCTGCCTAATCTTGCACGCCGACAAACGCGCGCAAAAAACCGGATCAAGTGAACAGGAACTGCATAAACTCTTCCATGTCTTGCTTCAGATCACTCGATGCCAGGAAGAGTTTATCATATGTAACCAGATTTAGAAAAATTTCGACCAGATGCGCATCCCACTGCACGCCGCTACCGGCCTGTAAGCGGCGTAACGCTTCTTGCCGGCTCAAGGCCTGCCGATAGGGGCGGTCGGTGGTCATGGCATCGAACGCATCAACAATAGAAATAATACGTGCGCCAATCGGGATATCCGCGCCCTGTAAGCCACGCGGGTAGCCCCCACCGTCCCAGCGTTCATGGTGCGCCAGGATAATTGGCTGGATTTCACTGGCGAAGCGCATCGGGGCAACGATACGCGCGCCAAATTCGGGATGCTGTTTAATCTGCTCATACTCAGTGGGCGTGAGGCTGCCCGGTTTCCGCAGAATGGCATCATCAACGCCAATCTTGCCGATATCGTGCAGAATACCGCCATACCGCACCGCCCGCACCGCATTGGTTGAAAGCCCACCCGCCAGTGCCAGTTGTTCCCCATAGTAGGCGAGGCGGCGCAGATGCCCCTCGGTGTAGGCATCTTTGGTTTCGACCGCCAGCGCCAGCATGAAGATAACACTCTCGGTCAGCTCAAGCTGATCCGTCAGCTAAGCCAACCAGCGTGGCCGATGTTGTTGAGGCCGATGAGGGCGCCTCCGATGATGACAACGTTG
>CAKZQX010000116.1 GCA_937141995.1 uncultured Chloroflexaceae bacterium
CGACCGCGTAAGTCGTGTGATTTACACAAGTTATACGGTTGACATGCAAACCGGGGGTTTCACCCGATGGAAGCCGGTTTCACCTGCGGCAGCATGGTACGTTTTTTACCTTGTTCACAAAAAATTCACAATGTGAATTTTTTGTGAACAAGATCGGAAATCTTCCGCCCTGCCGGAGGCGAAGTTCCCTTCCAGGTCAGAGACTGCGTAAGTCGTGTGATTTACACGCGTTACACGGTGGGTGTATAAATCAGATATGTACTCCCACAACGGCAGTCTTCGCCTGCGGCAGCATGGTCATTTATGGATCTTGTTCACAAAAATGTTGCACTATGTGCAACATTTTTGTGAACAAGATCGTGAATCTTCCGCCCTGCCGGGGGCGAAGTTCCCTTCCAGGTCAGAGACCGCGTAAGTTCTGTGATTTGTTGCCATAGCCACAGCGGTCACAGAGGACGCAGCGGTGATGAATGGGAACATACAGCCCTATGTCCATTGCGCCCGTTCCGACTGATTGCCGGGTTGCCGGCAACCTGGTATCAGCGCGTTCGCTGGGATCTGGCGGCACGCGTCTTGCAAGCGACTGACAGAAGAAGCGCATCGGCAAATCAGTTCTAAGCCACACGACTTACGCGGTCGGTATGCAAATCAGGCATGTGCCTGGATGAACGGCCCGATTCGCCTCCGCCCTGCCGGAGGCGAAATGCTCTGCCAAGTCAGTGACCACGTAACTTGTGTAAACCAAAGGAGACAGTCAGGATGCAAGAGGTACACGCCCAAGGTCGGCAGCAGGGAACACCCCATGATCAGGGAACGCGAGGTAGTGATCACTTCGCCCGCAGCGCTATCCTGGCGACCGGGGTGATCCTGGCAGTTATGATCGGGCTTTTCCTGCTCTGGTATTTGCTGCATGTTTTTCTGCTGCTGTTTGCGGGACTGCTGCTGGCAACGCTGCTGCATATTCCGGCGGACTGGATCAGCGAACGCATCTCCATCGGGGAGCGCTGGTCGCTCCTGCTGGTGCTTGTTAGCGGGCTGGCGCTGCTGGGCCTGGGTGGCTGGTATCTCGCCCCCCGGGTTGGTAGCCAGTTTGATAATCTGGTGCAGACGCTGCCGAGTGGCTTGCAGCCGATTCGCAGTTTTCTCGATCAGTATCTCTGGTTCCAGCCGTTTATGGGTGAAATGCCGTCGCTACGCGAGGCCGTCAGTAGTACGATGGGGAATGTCAATGCCTTCTCAGGAATATCGCGGCTCTTCTCCGGTATTGTCGGTGTGGTGACAAGCCTGTTTGTCATCCTGTTTGTCGGGCTCTACCTGGCCTTTCAGCGTGACCTCTACTCCGCCGGGCTGGTCAAGCTCTTTCCCAAGGCGCGGCGCGAGCACATGCACGATATCCTGGAAGATCTGGGCTACGCGCTCAAATGGTGGCTGCTCGGGCGGGTGGTCTCAATGGTGGTGCTGGGCGTCTTTACCGGGGTGGGCTTATGGCTGCTGGGTGTGCCTTTTGCGCTGACGCTCGGCGTCCTGAGTGGACTCTTCTCCTTCATCCCGATCATTGGCTCGATCCTGGCGGTGATTCCGGCGGCACTGGTCGCCCTGACGCAGGGACCGATGATGTTGCTCTATGTGCTGCTGCTCTACTACGGGGCGCAGACAATCGAGAGCTACTTGCTCACGCCGAGTGTGCAGCAGCAGGCGGTGTCGCTGCCACCGGTCCTGGCCTTTGCCGTTCAGTTAATTCTGGGGGTAGTTTCAGGGGCGCTGGGGTTGGCGCTGGCCTTTCCGATTGCGATTGTCGGAATGATACTGGTCAAGCGGCTCTACATTCAGGATGTGCTGGGCGATACCTCGGTCCAGGTTGTGAATCACTGACCGCAGGCCGCAGGGAAGGCGGATTAACCGGCTGTTACTGTGGATTGCGCTCCCGCCAGTAGGATACCCGGATACCATGAGAATCCAGGCAGCGACGATGAACAGGATCATCCACTCCAGGAAGGAGGGCAGCCACTCTCCTGGCTGCCCCGGCTGTGGCAACAACACCCCTCAGAAACGAGGTAACTGCTAACCCGCGCCTGGTTCGTTGTGATCTGGTTCCCGGATCTCCGTGCCAAACGCCGACCCATCACCGAGTGTCCGGATAATGGATAAATCCCCGCTTGCCTCCAGGATCACGGCTTCAACCTCACGCAGGGAGCCAATCCGGCGCTTGCGTATAGCCCCCCGCACCTCGGCCTCCGTGATCCGGTTTTGCCGCAGGGCCCGCTGCTGGAATTCCCCTTTAAAATAGAGCAACACCGGCGGGTTTGTGACCAGGTGCTTGAAGGGCACCCAGTGCATCTGTAGCCATGCCACCACAAACTGCAGCAAGATGAGCAGCGCGAAGGCCGTCACCGCTTCGCTCAGCGCCACACTCTTGGCCGTGAGCGCCCGCCCGAAAGCCGATCCGATGGCAATGGTAATGATAAAGTCGAAGATATTCATGGTAGACAGCGTCCGGCTGCCCGAGATGCGCAGGAGGGCAACGAGGGCGATATACATCGCCGTGCCGATAAGCAGGATGCGAACGAGCGGAGCCCACCCGGAGAAAACATAGACCACATCGCTCATGATTGCACCGGGGGCCAGGGCCAGGCATCGGCTTCAAGCATGCCGAGCAGCTTGCGGCGACGTTCCTCCAGGTCGGCGAGCGCCTGCGCAAACACCTCGTCCGCAACGGTCGGCAGGCCGGCGGCGCGGAGACAGTCCAGATCGGGCGGGGGCGGCGTCTGCGCGGCGGGCTGAATAAAGGCGGAGTTGAGGGTTTCGAGATAGCTCCCGATGCTGGAGCGGGCATTCTCAACCTGGGCGGCGTTGGGCCGGCAGGCATCCGGGACGCCAAAGCGGAAGATGGTCAGGGCTTCATCGAGGAGGGTAACGGCCAGGGCCGAAGCATTCTTGCCCTGCGCACTATGGTAGTAGTGCAGGATCGGGTAGGACTTGTGCTGCTCAACCAGGGTACTGAGTTGCGTAGCCAGGCTGCTCAACAGCAGATCAATCGCCTGGAAGTCCGCCCCGTTCCAGCCACGCCGGGCGATTTCTTCACTCCGAGTGCCTAACCCGGTGACACTGCCGGCGAATGAACGCTTCTGTGCGACCGCTCCCAGCACCGCGAGAACGTAGGAGACCCCCAGCGTAACAAAGGTCATCCCACTGGCCGCCGTGACGGACGAGGCGACCTGCCAGAAGCCATCCTTCGGGCTGAAGTCCCCATTCCCCACTGTGAACATCGTGTAGGCCACGTACCAGATCCGTCCGGGCCAGGTAATCGGCTCCTGGTCACGGGTATCGATGAGCGAACCTGGATCACCTGCGAAGAAAAACGTCCAACCGGCCCAGATCAACGCGACCCAGGTGAACAGAGTGGCTGCCAGGATGAGCGGACCTGCCAGACTGAGTGTGCGTGAGCGCCGCCCGCTCACACGCCGCAACCCGCGCCACATCCAGGTGGTCAGGCGGGCCGAGATTGGCCCCGCGCTCCCATCAACCCAGAGGGTTGTCCAGAGTAGATCCAGCGTAGTGGCAATCAGCAGGAAGCCACCGAGCAAGAGGTAAAAGATGTTCATGCTGCCTCTATAAAATAATTATGGAAGACCGTATGCCCTTTGATGAACGCACTTCCTCCATAGTGCTCTGTTCCTGGCCTGCTGCAATAAATGTGCCGGCGCATGCCATGCATGGTTAGGGCACAGCATGGTTAGGGCACACCGAAGCAAGCAACACAGAACCGAGATGCCGGGTACCTGGCGATCAAATACCCTGTTTGTTCTTTGTCCTTTGTTTGTCGGTTCTTTCTATTTTCTCTATCGGCAAAAGTCAGGGCAGGAATGCGGCGGCACGCGTCTTGCAAACGATCTGCCGGAGAGAAGCGATCCGGATGATCGGCGCAGAGCGGGAGCAAGGAAAGTGTGTTCGTTGCTGAGATAGCGAAGTAAATTCTTCCTTATTTCTGGCACGCATGTTGCAATGACTCTGTCCGTTACCACGTGTACAACTTCGGCTTGAACGTTGCTGGGTGTTGCAGGTACATGGACATCAGACGTTGCTGGTCCTTTGTCGTCAATCCTGCAAGCGATCACACACGAAAGCCTTCCTGGAAGTTGCTCACCGGGTTGTACCTGGTACGTCTAGTTTCTTTTTTGAACCATTTAAGGAGGGTTCACACATGGCAAAGGGAAGTTCGGTTCGACGGAGGGGATTATCACAGATAAGCATTGCTGTGCTGCTCTTGCTCCTACTGGGAGCGCTGGCCGCATGTGGGGACGGCGGCGATACGACACAGGTAGAAGAGCCGACGGAGGCGATGGAAGAGCCGACCGAGGCAATGGAAGAGCCGACCGAGGCAATGGAAGAGCCGA
>CAKZQX010000117.1 GCA_937141995.1 uncultured Chloroflexaceae bacterium
TTTACGCGTGAAGCCGATCTTGCCGGCCGGTTACGCCACCCCAACATTGTGCAGGTGCTTGACCATGGTTACTATTCGCCGTTTCACTGCACAATCATGGAGTATGTCAATGGTGGCTCACTCCGGCAACTACTGGAGCGGGATCACTCCCTGCCACCGCTCGCAGCGCTGGCGATTTTCAAGCAGATTGCCGCCGCGCTGGATTATGCTCACAGCTTCAACATTATCCACCGCGATGTGTCGCCGGGTAATGTGCTCATTGATCAGGCAACCGGCATGGCCCTCCTGACCGACTTTGGCATTGCTCGCGGCCCCCATGGGACAATCACCGTTGCCTCTTCCATTATGGGGACGCCCGGCTTCTGGTCGCCGGAGCAGTCTCAGTCGGCCGCGTCCGTTACGCATCTCTCCGATCTCTTTAGCCTGGGTGTCATCCTCTATGTAATGCTCAGCGGTGAGATCCCCTGGGACGATACGCCGGGTCTGCCCGACCGCACATTTGCCCCGCCGATCCCGCTCAAGCAGCGGGGCGTGAACAACATTCCCGGCGATCTCGACCGGATTATCCAGACGTTATTGGAGAATGATCCGGCCAGACGTTTTCCCACCGCGCAGGCGGCCGTTGAGGAGCTTGAACGCATCTTCGAGCGGCATCAGTCGCCGACTACCCGGGTGGTTGGCTCCGACGCCGATACCGACCCGGAAGAGGATGAACATGACTATCGCTACCAGGCTATGGGTGTTGCGTCGAACGCCGTTGAAGAAGTGTTGGGACAAAACCTGGTCGGCGCACCGATTGCGGCGGCCCACACGCGCGCTGCCGAACTGTGCCGGCGTACCGTCCTGACGAGCCTGTTAGATGCGTGGGCACAGCATGGACGCTTGCGGAAGGCGCATCTGGGGCGCGTTGCGCACTTCCACAAAGTCAGCAGCCACAATGTCTACTTCTACCAACTGCGCGTGCTCTACGAGTACCGCAGTCCGCCCCACGAACTGGAAGATCCCGACTATGATGAGCGGGAATTTCCGCTGGAGCCGGAACGTGATCACTGGCAGGTCGTGTTGCCGTCCATCCAGGGCTTCGAGGATGAACCGGGCGGCCAGATCATCCTGCCCGGTTCGGCCCGGGTTGTCAGTTGCAGCACTTGTGAGGGGAAGGGCGTGGTTGTCTGTTCCCGCTGCAAAGGCAAGAAACGCATCTCCATCACACGCAAGGTCGATCCAAAGGTTGATCCGGCGGCAGCGGACGGCGAGTCGGATACGTCGTCCTCCGATACGACCAGTACCAGTAGTAGCGTGGCGATTGCGCGGGCAGTCTTACCCCAGACCGAGCGGGTACTGGTGCCCTGCCCGGACTGCGAAGGGCGCGGTGGGTTTACCTGCGAACGCTGTGATGGGTTGGGCCGTCTGGTGCAGCGCAAAGCCTTTCGCTGGGAACGCAAAGCCTACACCTGGGATGCCAATGATGACCTGCCCGATCTGGATGAGCAGTGGCTCCTGAATACCTGCGAGGCACATGCCGTCTACCAGGAAGATGCGGATCAGGGCTGTCGGCCCGAATGGTTTCAAGTGCCCGGCTTGCGGGAACTGGCGCAGGAGGCCCAGGCCGCAACGAACGCGCATACCCGCATTGTCCTGAGCGAAGTAACGATCAGTTGTATTCCCGTCACCGATGTCGTCTTTGACCTCGGCCATTTTGACGAGGAGCAGGGCGATTCCGGGCTCTACCGTCTCTCGATCTATGGCTTTGAGAATATCATTCCACCCGACTGGCGCTTTCTCAACTGGGAACGAGTTATCTTTGTCTGTGTTACGCTCTTCCTGGCCGTGCTGGTGCTAGTGCTGGGTTACTTCGCCTTTACGGGTTGACATCACCCGGTACCACCCTTCAGGTGTAGGCTTTTTGTGATAGGGACGCGCAGAAGCGCGTCCACAACCCATCCCGATATGGGAAATGCTGCGCTGGAGCGGCGGCCGCTGCCGGACCCACCGCCCGGATTCGACGTGGTAGGGACGCGCATCTGCGCGTCCGCAAGCCGTCCCGATGATGCACCAGTTGCGCCTGATTCTCTGTTCCCCTGTGCGGTCACGGTATGCTCTCTACAGAACACTACCATTCATCATATGAAGAACAAACAGAAGACCCGCCTGAGACACGTTGTTCTTTGTTGCTTTGTTCTTTGTTCTTTATCCTCTGCTCTCAATCATCCCGGTACAGGTCATCCATGCCACTAGTACCAATGGTCTCACCAGACCAACCCTCAGAGGTATTGTATGTTCTCGCCACAGCGTGTATGGTTTGTCATGGGCAAAATTTGGTAAAAGTCCCGGCGTCGTGTGCGCCGGATAACCCGATCCTTGCTCAATCGCATACATGTTCATGCGGTCATACGCATCATCTGGGCAGAACAGACGATTGCCCTTCCTGGCGATAGAGCTATGCACATAACAGCGCACTACCAGTACCTTTGAGCAAGTCGTTACTGAGGCATAAGCGAATGTCGGCCAGGCGCGGCGTATGTCGTATCCCTGGAGGGGCGGAGCCGGTTCTGCTCCTCTCTTTTGATCTCTCTGAGTATTTTCGATCCTCACAGGATATTCCGTATATGGCTGAAGGGAAAGGAGACCGATGGGAAGATGCCGGATTGGTGGCGCATGCCGGGGAAGGAACCGGCTTCCGCGCCGCGTATCTGACACCTTCGCCGCAAGGCGTATCACACCGACCAGGGATGTTTGACCACGCCATCCCGAACATCGACATTTCAGTGGTCACTCTGTTGTACTCGTTGTAGTTTTTCTGCAAACAGGAATGAGGATCGCATGAACATTCCGCGACTATCTCTCCAGAGACTCAAGACAGGTGCTCACACACTTGTCAAAACCCGTCCGCGCCTGCTGCTGACGTTGGTGGTAGCAATGCTGGTGCTGGCCGCCGGTATTGGGAGCGCGATTTATGCCGCTCCTGAAGTTGATCTTTTTGTTGAACCCGTGCTGACCGGGCAAATTCCTGAGAGTGCTGGTTCAGCAGATTTTCGGATTTATGTAAACGATACCATTGAAGGTGGAACGGTTACAATCGAGATCACTACCCTTGATGGGGTCGGTACCAACAAGGCCGTCGCGCCGGCAGACTATACCGCGCAAACTCAGGTAGTTACCTTCTCTGATACGCTCAGCGAAACTATTGTGACCGTCCCGATTATCGATGATGTGGATGATGAGCAGAACGAGGTATTTCGCGTAAGAGCAGAAGTGATCGGTAACAGCTCAGCCACTGACGTCAACGGGTCACCATTTACGTTGCCTGCCACCATTGTCGATAATGACGCACCTACTCTGGTTTCTATTAGTGGGCCGGGCAATGTAAATGAGGATGCGGGCCAGGCTTTTATTGAAGTTACGCTGAGTGGCGCTGGAACACAAACCAGTAGTCCCCAGTCGGTGGACTTCGAGTATGAGATCCTGCCGGGAGCAACTGATCCTGCTACACCGGGAGTAGATCTTGAGGATGTGGACACCGGTGGTGTCACCGGAACCCTGGTTATTTCGGCTAATACATCGTTTGCGAGTCCGATTCTACTTCCGATACAGATCAACGATGACCTGATCGATGAACCGGATGAGAATTTTACGATCAACATAACGTCGGCCAGTAATGTGACCAACCCTACACTTGCGACGGGTGCAACGTTGGATGGGACCATTATTGATGACGAAGAGTTGGAAGTCTTCTTCTCCACCTCAGCGCTGACTGTTACTGAAGGTACAGCAGGTACGGTACAGGCGCAGGTTAGTTTGAATTTTGTCCCCGCCACTGAAGTAACGGTGGACTTCAGCGTGAGTGGTTCAGCGACAAGCGGTGCGGGGAATGATTATACATTCACACCTGCTGCGCCGACGCTTACGTTCCCTGCCAGCGGGGCTATCACGCAAACAATTGATATAACTGTCCTGGATGATACCATCGACGAACTCGATGAGACGGTAATCCTGGCCCTGACCAATCCCTCGGCCAATGTGTCGATAGTATCGCCGGATGAGTATACCCTGACAATCCAGGACGATGACGCTGCCCCCGAGATTGCGATTGGTGATGTGACGGTGAACCCGGAGGCGGCGGTCGATGCCGGCTTCCCGGTGACGCTGACCGCCGCCAGCGGTCTGACGGTCACGGTGGCGTATGCCACGGCTGATGATACCGCGACAGCGGGCGCGGACTACACCAGCGTCAATGGCACGCTCACCTTTACGCCGGGGATCACCAGCCAGACGATTAATGTGCCGGTGCTGGATGACGCCCTGGATGAAGCGGATGAGACCTTCTTCGTCGATCTGAGCTCGCCCGCAAGTGCAACTATTGCTGATGCGCAGGGCGTGGGCACAATTGTGGACAACGATGCTCCGCCGGAGATTGCGATCGGCGATGTGACGGTGAACCCGGAGGCGGATACGAATGCCAGCTTCCCGGTGACGCTGACCGCCGCCAGTGGTCTGACGGTTACGGTGGCGTATGCCACGGCTGATGATACGGCAACCGCAGGCGCGGACTACACCAGCGTCAATGGCACGCTCACCTTTACGCCGGGGATCACTAGCCAGACGGTGAATGTGCCGGTGCTGGAGGATACCCTGGACGAACCGGATGAGACCTTCTTCGTCAACCTGACCGCGCCCACAAATGCGACCTTTGGTGATGATCAGGGCCTTGGGACGATTGTGGACGATGATGCTCCGCCGGCAATTGCGATTGGGGATGTGACGGTGGACCCGGAGGCGAATACAAATGCCAGCTTCCCGGTGACGCTGACCGCCGCCAGCGGTCTGACGGTCACAGTGGAGTTTGCCACGACTGATGATACGGCAACCGCAGGCGCGGACTACACCAGCGTCAACGGCACGCTCACCTTTACGCCGGGGATCACCAGCCAGACGATAAATGTCCCGGTGCTGGATGACGCGCTGGACGAAGCGAATGAGACCTTCTTTGTCGATCTGACTACGCCCACGAATGCGACCATTGCTGACGATCAGGGGCTTGGGACGATTGTTGATAATGACGATCCGCCGACGATTTCGATTGACGACGTGACAGTAGATCCGGAGGCGGATACGACTGCCGACTTTACGGTGACGCTGAGTGCGGCCAGTGGTCTGACGGTCACGGTGGCGTATGCCACGGCCGATGGTACCGCGACAGCGGGAACCGATTATACCAGTACCAGCGGCACGTTAACCTTTGAGCCGGGAATCACCAGCCAGACGATAAGTGTGCCGGTGCTGGATGACACGCTGGACGAAGCGAATGAGACCTTCTTTGTCGATCTGAGCTCGCCCGCAAGTGCGACTATTGCTGATGCGCAGGGGGTGGGCACAATTGTTGATAACGACGCCGCGCCGACGATTTCGATTGGTGATGTAACGGTGGACCCGGAGGCGAATACAAATGCCAGCTTCCCGGTGACGCTGACTGCCGCCAGCGGGCTGACGATCACAGTCGAGTATGCCACGGCTAATGATACCGCGACAGCGGGCGCGGACTACACCAGTGTCAATGGCACGGTCACCTTTACGCCGGGGATCACTAGCCAGACGGTGAATGTGCCGGTGCTGGAGGATACCCTGGACGAACCGGATGAAACCTTCTTCGTCAACCTGACCACGCCCATAAATGCGACCATTGCTGACGATCAGGGGCTTGGGACGATTGTGGACGATGACGACCCACCGACGATCAATATTGCCGATACATCCGTACAGGAGGGAGACAGCGGCACGGTGACGGCTGTCTTCACCGTAACCTTGTCCGGGGCTAGTGGTCTTCCGGTGGATGTGGATTATACGACGACGGATAATACAGCGACGGTGGCAGATGGTGATTATAATGCTACCTCAGGTACGTTAACCTTTGCTGCCGAGGAGATCACCAAGACAATCAGTGTCACGGTGAATGGTGACACCGATTATGAAGGGAATGAAACCTTCTTTGTCGACCTGTCCAACCCGGTGAATGCAGTTGATCCGATTGTAGACAATCAGGCCACTGGTACCATCATCGATGATGATCTGCCAACGGTTGAGTTTGAGATCACATCTCAGAGCGTGCCCGAAAATGTGACTGGCGGGTCGGCAACCGTCACAGTTACATTGAGCGCACCAGTGGTCGCAGGACAACAAGTCACCGTCCCCTATTCGATCACAACTGCCAGCACAGCCACGGGTGGCGGTACGGATTACACACTGGTAGGGCCAGCGTCTCCGCTCATCATCGGTGAGTTCGACGATAATATCCAGATCGATCTTTCCATTATTAACGACCTGCTGGACGAGAATGACGAAACAATCATCTTCCAGCTTGGTACGCCGATAGGTGCGGCGTTAGGTACTCAGACTACGTATACATTGACCATCATTGACGATGATCCAGAGCCGTTCGTGGACTTCGCCCAGGACAATAGTAATGTAACCGAGGGTGGCACCGCCACGATCGGAGTATCGCTGAGCGATCCATCAGGCCGTGAGGTGCAGGTAGGCTATACTCGCATTGGCGGAACCGCAACATCTGGTCTGGACTATAATCCAGTATCAGGGGGTACGCTAATCTTTGCTCCGGGTGAGACGACACAGACCTTTACTGTAACAACGATCCAGGACGAGATCGACGAAACCTCGGAGACAGTTCTCTTCGAGTTAAGCAGTGCGACGAATGCTAATCTTGCGGTTACTCCGGAACATACGTTGACCATCGACGATGATGATGGTCCACCCGAAGTGACGTTTGATGTTGACGCCAGCAGTGCAGCCGAGGGTACGACGGCAACCATCGATGTGCGCTTGACGCTTGAATCAAGTCGTCCGATTACGGTCACCTTTAGCATAGGCGGTACAGCACCAATCACGGACTATACCGTTCTGACGACCAGTCCGCTTGTGTTTGCACCGGGTGAGGTGCTGAAGACGATTACGGTTAACACCGTTGATAACACAATCTATCAACTTGATCGAACCGTCGTCTTTTCACTGGCTATCGATCCAGCAGCCGCTGGTCTGGTCGATTTGGGCCTCTCTAACACCCATACCCTGACGATCGAGGACGATGACGGGCCAACCGCCAACTTTGCTTCAACCACTGCATCAGTGGAGGAGGCGAATACAACGGTGCCGGTAACCATCAACCTGGATCAGGCGATCATTGCGGGTGATAGCCCGGTCCTGGATCTAGTCATCAGTACGGGAACAACGGCGCAGGCAGGCGTTGACTTCAACGTACCCGCATCGATCACCTTCAATGCGGGCGATAGCAGCGCAAGTTTCGACATCGCGATCCTGAATAACGAGCTCGATGAGCCGGATCGCACGCTGGTGCTGACCCTCAGTCCGCAGGAAGGTAGTAATATCAATCTTGGCACTGACATCACCTTCACGTTGACGATTATCGACGATGATGAAACACCAGTTGCCAATGCTGATGCTTACGAAGTGGATGAGGACAATCCGCTATCAGTCGCAGCACCGGGTGTGTTGGCGAATGACACCGACGCGGATGGTGATACACTGACGGCCGAGAAGCTATCAGACCCGACCAACGGTACGCTGATATTCAATGCCGATGGCTCGTTCACCTATACGCCGAATGCGAACTTCTTCGGCACGGACACGTTCACCTATAGGGCCACTGATGGTACGAATGCGTCCGGTGTTGCAACCGTCACCATCACCGTCAACTCGGTCAACGATGCACCGGTGGCGAACGATGACACACTGACCATTGTTCAAAACACCACCCGCCCGGTCAATGTGCTGGCGAACGACACCGATGTCGATGGTGATGCCTTGTCAGTCGACTCAGTAACGGAACCCGCCAATGGTACGGTAGCGATCAGCGGGGATCGTCAGGCAATCAACTATACGCCGAATCCTGGTTACCTGGGACAGGATAGCTTTGAATACAGGGTCTGTGACAATGGCGCGCCGCCGGCGTGCGACACGGCCACCGTCACCGTCAATGTAATTGAGGGTAAGGTGTACCTGCCGCTGATTATCGGCCCAGGAGTGGTGCCACCGCAGGCGGCTGATCTGGTGATCAGTGATTTCAGGCTTCAACCGAACAAGACCAACTTTAGCGCGGGCGAGAGTGTCACCGTTATTGTGGAGGTGACAAACCAGGGGAACATACCGGTGAGCCAGGACTTCTGGGTAGACTTTTACATCAACCCGGAGGATATTAATGCCAATCCGGTGGTGCCGACGGTCAACCAGCGTTGGGACGAACTCTGCCGCGATGGTGCCTTTACAGGTAACCCCTGCTACTATGGTATCGTCTGGTTGGTGGAAGATGACATAGCGCCGGGCGAGAGCGTCACGCTGAAGTCAACCACCATTTCCAGTCTGTTTAGTCGCTGGCCCGGCTACTTCGTCAATGGAACCGAGCGACTGTATGTGCAGGTGGATAGCTGGAATCCAGGTGTGTCAACCGGCGCTGTGGCCGAAAGCAATGAAGATAACAACCTGGCATCCATTCTGAATATAACCGTGTCGGGTAGCAATCCGTCAGTGCTCGCCGATGATCTGCCCACAGAGATCCCACCACGTCCGCGCCCGTAAACACAGTCAAAATACCTGGAGCGGCAACGATGTGCCGCTCCAGGTATTCGTTCAAACACGTAGTCCGCTGTTGGTAGCCGTTAAGGAGGCTGGAAATGCGACGACATATAGCCAGTGTTATGCTCATCGTCTGCGGAACATTATTGATAGCCTGGGGGGCCGGCATGTGGCTGCTGCCGACAAGTGCCTCGGCCATGCCCACGCAGCAAGACCCGCCACCACGTCCACCGGTCGAGCCGCTGCCGGGTGGCGGTGGCGGTGGCGGTGGCGGTGGGAGTAGTGACCCGACACCAACTCCAATGCCGTCAGGTCGTATTACGGGAACAGTGATTGATCGGAGTACCGGCGCACCAGTGCCCGGCGTTGAGGTGAGTGTCGGTGGTGTGATTGTTCGTACCGATGCGAATGGAAACTATGAGCGCACCGGTCTGCGTCCCGGTACATACATGGTCAAACTCTGGTTGAGCCCCGATGAAGGGACTCCGCTGCAGGAGCCACAGATGGTCGTACTGGTTGGCCAGACGGCTAACGTAATAGTCCATCTTTTCTTTACTCCGGCCGGTGCGCCTGCGCCGATGCCAACCGCCGTATCTCGGGGTGGTTCG
>CAKZQX010000118.1 GCA_937141995.1 uncultured Chloroflexaceae bacterium
GAATCCGCCATACATTGGCCCATCAAGCCGGCGGGCATAGGCAACCCCGAGCGCCCAGTTACGCGCAACAACCGGCGCTACCGGATGGCCTTCCTCCGCATAGGTGATGGCCGGTTCAAAGAGTTGCGCAAACGGCAGCGCACCAAAGCAGGCGTGGAGATCATGCCAGGCGGCAGGCGCGCCCGGAACCGTCACCGAAAACCAGCCGGCGGGGGGGATCTGCGTATGACCGGCCTGGTGAACGGCCTCAACCGTCAGTCCGGACGGAGCCCGCCCTGAGCCGTTCAGTCCATGTAATTGCGCTCCATCCCAGACCAGCGCGAAGGCATCGCCGCCGATACCGTTTGATGTCGGCTCAAGCACCGTAAGTGCTGCTGCGGTTGCAATCGCGGCATCGACCGCCGTACCACCGGCCTGGAGCATGGTTAGTCCGGCTTGCGCTGCCAGCGGATGGCTGGTTGCCACGACCCCATTGCCTGCCAGGAGGGGTATGCGCCGCGAGGTGTAAGGAAATGTCAGTAAATCAGGGTTCATAGCATTCCCTCAGGCTATGCGAAAAGCGTTGATATGGTCTTTTTCAGCGTTTGTACGCGTCGGTTGGTGCATATATCAGGGTAATACACGACGGGTATTTTGGCAACTGTCCTGCCAGGCTCTCACTACACCCGGCGGTATTGGTTTCCCTTAGTCTATGGATACTGCCTTCCCTTAGCCTGGCTCGAACTGTGGTCGCTCGTCTGTTCGTCGTGCGGGTATTATCCTGAAATTGTGTAGAAGAGTTATAAAAATCCGAGGAGGATATGATGAAGCGACTGCTTTTCATCCTGGTAGTTTTGGGTAGTATCGCTTTTCCGGCGATACAGTCGGTGTTGGCGGCCCCCAACATTGGCAATCTTCCGTTCCGGAGCGTCTGGATGCGGCAAGATTGGGTTGTTGCCAATCAGGGAGCAAACCGTTCGTGGACCTGGGGCCCGGCCCCGCTCAGCGAAGTCTTACGTGAACCCTACGCTGAGAGTCCCGGTGGCGAACGTGAGGTGCAGTACTTTCCCAAGAGCCGCATGGAGATTACGGTTCCTGATGCGCCGATCTCGGCCTGGTATGTCACCAATGGCCTGCTGCCAATCGAGTTGATGACGGGGCGGGTACAGACGGGTGCCAACCGCTTTGATCAGCGTAGTCCCGCAAACATTGCTGCCGTAGGTGATCCGGGCGGTTTCCCCACCTACGCCGATCTGGGACCGCTCCATCATAGCCCGGGAGCGGGCGACTTTCAGCGCCTTAATTTCCCGGCAACGCTGTTGCTAACGCCGGATCAGGGCACCGCTACCTTTGAGGAGTATGTGAACGACCCGGCGACCTATGTCATTGCCGAGCAGAACAACTATGGGGTTATACGCGCATTTGTAGAATTTATGAACCAGCAGGGTCCGGTTGCGGACGATGGCATGGTCTATGAGGCGCAGGTGTATGACCCGCTCTTTATCTTTGGGTTGCCGGTCACGCAGCCATTCTGGGTAAAAACCCGGGTTGGTGGTGTGGAGCAACACATTTTATTTCAGGTGTATGAGCGGCGGGTGTTGACCTACAATCCGGCCAACCCCGACCCGTGGAAGGTCGAGATGGGCAATATAGGACAGCACTACTACGACTGGCGTTATGGTGACTAACTGACCGAAAGATCGTGCCGATTTGCACCAGGACGGGTAGGGACGCACGAAAGTGCGTCCCTACCCGTAAATTACACGCGTTACGCGGTTGACATGCAACCCGGACGTTTGACCCGATGGAAGCCCGATTCGCCTGCGGCAGCATGGTACGTTTTTATCTTTTTTCACCAACATGTTGCACAGTAACATGTTGGTGAAAAAAGATGGCTTCTTCCGCCCTGCCGGAGGCGACATGACCTTCCAGGTCAGAGACGGCGTACCTCCCGTCAATTATCGCCTTTCGGCCTCACATTTCACGCGACTCACCCGCGGCCACGCCGGCTTCGCGGGTCAGGCCCGCGAAGAACTGCCGGGCCGCCTCACTCTCGACAAAGCCGACGGCAATACCGGCAAAGGGCGTACCAGCCAGCATCCCGCCACCCATCCCGGCGGCGGGTCCACCCAGCGTCTGCTCCAGCAGACCGGGAGCACTCCGCTCAACATGGGTAATGGTCTGCGCCAGACTCGCAGCATCATCTGCCTGCAGGTTAATTGATGCGCGGGTCTCATCGGGAAGTGCGGCGGCAAGTTCTTTCAGAATACGGGCGCGTTGCGACTGCGCCATCCGGGTAAACGCTTCCACATGGCCGCGCTCCAGTGTTTCGGGCGGAGCTGTTTGCAGCAGATAGCGATAACGCTGAATGGCCTGTTCTTCGGAGAGAATATCGGGAGGCGGACCGGGTGGTGTGTTGATCTCCCGCGAGTTACCCGTAAAGGCATCATATTCTAACGCGGACTGGCCGCCAAACTCAAACCCTTCGGCAGCAGCCTGATGCCCATAATTTGCTTTTTGTCGAGCCGATTGTTGCTTTTGCGGTTCATCTTCAAACCCAAACAGACGGCGCAAGAATTTCATTGCCTACCTCCTCGGTTTGCCTGAATACTCCTGGCGATTTCTGATTCCTTCGGCACCTGTATATGGAGAACACAGAACAAAAGAACAGAGAACAAAAAGCGCCTGACGCATTCTGACGGGCTATTACGTCTGTTCTTTGTCCTTTGTTTGTTTGTTCTTCCTATATGTAGTATAGCAGAAGAAGCGCAGGTAGCAGGAGTCCGCGTCATGCCTGTGGTATGTTGCCGAGGGAGGTATGCACACCGCTCAGGGAACAAATCAGGGAACAAATTTGTAGCCCTGACGACGCACCGTAATGATGTGGCGCGGTTTGCGTGGGTCTGGTTCAAGCTTGAGGCGCAGGCGGCGAATGTAGACCGGCACCAGATTACTGTCGGCACCATCCTGATAACCCCAGACCGTATGCAGAATATATTCGGGAGTCAAGATCTGATTGGCATAGTCAATGAGATGATGCAGCAGACGATACTCACGCGGGGCGAGGGGAACCACCTGCCCCGTCGGGTTGATCACCGTGTAGCCGATTGGATCGAGCGCAAAACTTTGCGGTGGTTGTAATGTGGGACCGGAAGACAGGTCAGTCATAGTTGCGATAGATCTTTCGGGTCGTGGTAGAGCTTGCCGGACTTTCTACGAGTATCGGTCGTGAAGGTGAATATGCAATGAATTGGTGGCCGATATTGCTGACAGATTTCTTTTCAACACCGGGCAACTCTGCTCCATAAGACGCAACGCTTTATGCCGGATCATGAGCGCATATGCACCACTGGCAAAAGGTGAAAGTCCACAATGTCAAAATTGTTATATTCGCAGTGTGAAAATAATTTGCGCTGTTTGCCGGGGAAAGGCAATGGATAGACTGGCGCTACCGGTTTTGTGGGGAGAAAGAGAACGTCGCCGGCATTTTTAGAATGCCGGCGACGTTCCCAGGAGACGTTCCACTGTTTAGCGGATCTCGAACGGAATAACCTGTTCCAGGTTACTATCGACGCCACGCGCAACCATCTCCCAATTTCCGCGCATAGCATCGCTGGGAGAGTCCCAACTCCAATCAACGCGGCCGCCCTCGGTCGTATTGTCCTTCTGGTTAATATCTACAATACTGCCGTCAGGCGCGTTCAGCCAGAACCCGACATCCTCGTTTGACTCAAAGCCATTTGCGAAGAACTCAAACTCGGTGCCGGGAGGACCGGCAAGGGGTTCAACGGCATAATCGCCATTCGTGATCCGTGGGGCAGGTGCACCACTCTCAGGCAATCCCGACTCGACCTCGAACGGAATAACCCATATTGTGCCACTATCTTCCCCCTCGGCGACCATTTCCCAGGTACCCAACATGGCATTATCGGGGGAGTCCCACATCCAGTCGGCACGACCATCATCGTTGGCAAAGGTCTCCTCGTTGGTAGCAACAATGGCACCATCGGGAGCATTCAGCCAGTAGCCAACCTTCTCACCGTCTTCAAAATCGGTGGCAAAGAAGGCAAATTCTGTACCTGGTCCCCCAACGGGCGGGATAACGGCTGCATCGGCCTGGGCCGTTACTGCGCGAGGTACCGCGGTCAGAGCAATCAGCGCTACCAGCGCCGTCACTATGCCGGCAACCTGCGTAAAGCGTGAGATGTGTCCTGATAGGTTCACTCTCATAGATTCCCTTCCTTCACTAAATCAATCCTTCTCTCTCTGCACACAGAGGTAGTAGTCTTTTATAACTACCTGTTTTTATATCTGCAAAAAGTGTGCCAACATATGCAAACACTGCATCCAGAGATAGCGGTCGTTCCATGACCGCTACTCGGCATGCATACAAGAAGCGTGCCACAGGTGCGAATGAAGAGAAGTAAAAAGCTATAATTATCAGCACAGCTTTTACCCTCTCACACACAAGTGAGAAGGCAAGCTGTTCAGAGTAATAATCAGTTAACACGCGTTAGGCGGTGGGATTTTGGACCACGAAAGACATGAAATGAGCGAAAACCGTGAAACTGCCAATGCTGACATATATCCGGCTATCTCGCGTTTGGTGGGGGATATTGCCTCCGGCAGGGCAGAAAACCCTATCCTTTTTCATAAACAATGTTGCACGGGTTGCAACATTATAACTCGTATTAAATCAATTAATACGAGTTATGCGGTCACTGACCCGGAAGAGCGTTGAGCCTCCGGCCGGGTGGAAGATTCTCGATCTTGTTCACAAAAAAATTCACAACGTGAATTTTTTTGTGAACAAGAGAAAACAGTACCATGCTGCCATCGGGTGAAACGTCCGGTTTGCAAGGCAACCGCGTAGCTCCTATTCATTACCTGATCTGGGCAGGTGTACGGTGCAAGGGGCGCAGGCCAGTTGCGGCCTGTTCCGGAGTGGGATAGGATGCTTCGGACGGCTTGTCGGAGGCGGCCAGGCAGAGCACACCGCGCTCGATCAGTGTACGCGCTGTGGTGACTACCTCGCGGCAGAAGGTCAACCGACCATCGGCCATGCGTGCAACCGTAGCGGCGAACTCAGCATGGCGGAAGGCTTTGAAGGGCGTGGGATCACCTGCGGCATTGGCGGCATGAACTGCGGTATGCAGGTCGCGCAGGGCTGCCGGTAGCCGGGGCACAACCGCCTGGAGCAGCGTGGTAAAGTCAGTCAGCACGCCATCCTGCATTCCCTGCCGAAGTTCATCCAGCGAAAGCACGCCACCGGCCACAAGTAGCGTCACAAACACGGTGTAGTCCTGGTTGTCGAGTGTCAGGCTGTGATATTCGGAACGGCAGAGGCTGGCATACAACTCCCGGAAGGCGGGTTCATCAAGGGGAGTGGCACGATCAGGTCGGCCTACACCGAGAACTTCTTGCGCTACCAGAAATGCCCCATCAGCACGCGCCGCATTAATCGGCGCATCAGCGCGACCACGCGGGCCAAGCAGCGTCTTGTCGATATCGATCAGCAGTGCAACCCGGGACCAATCCAGCGGTGTCGCGCCGATTTGCCCGCGCTGCATCACCTGATTGTGCCAGGCATCCAACATGGCCCAGCGGGTTGCCTCAGCGGTGTCACCCTCCCAGGTGATCCGGGGCGGGACATCGTTCTGATCGACGCCGATGAAGGCTAGCACGGGCAAGTGACTAACTGCGCGCAGGTGGGCCGCCATCCGGCGGTCATTCTCGGTGTCACCCAGAACCAGCAGCATCTGCAAGGGGTCTGCCCCCCGACTGGATTGGGCATGGTTGAGGAGCGCCATGATCACGCGCGCATATGCATTATCCCGCTTGCGGGGCAGCATATCGGTTGGCACACCTAACGTATCCCGTAGCTCGGCCAGGCCCGGCAGCGAAGGATCGCAGGGCTGAAGGTCACGATAGACCACCCGGTCGCCGGTGAGTGCCGCAATTGTTGTTTCTGATTCTGTCATAGTTTTTAGAGCGGTCGCAACTCTTCCTTATACTCGATATCTAATACTTCCTGGTCATAGATCTTCCATGTGCCGTTGTAGGGCTGGAGAATAAACACTCCCGTGATCTCATTATTCCGAAATTCGGGGCCACGCAGCTTGCGCGTAAAGAGTATAAATGCAATCCGGACCTCCTGGTCGGACTGGCTCTCCAGATCAACCGTGCTCAGATGGTAATCAAGATCATAGTTCTCGAACATCCAATAAATAGTACGTTTAGTGCTGTTATAAAAAGGGCTTTCAGGGTGGATAGTCGCCATGTATGCATCCATATCTTCAGCGTTTGCGGCCGCGATATTCTGATAGACGACTGCAATCATCTCGCCGGCAAGATAGTCGCTGACGGCGTAGGAGGGTGGCGACACCAGGGTGCTATCGAGCCAGCCGATGGTTGCCACGGGTACCCGTTCCGGGTCGCAATTCTCGCCGGTAGCCGTAACTTCGATCTCATACCAGCGCCCCTGGCCGGCACGATCTTCGCCCACAACCGCAACCTGATCACCCGGACAGACCTGGCCGCGCACAGTGGAGGTTGTCATGTCAGGCGCGTCGCGGAGGATGCCCATGTTCAGCACCTCGGCGACGGGCGGATCATCAATGGGTGGCACGGCCGGTTCAGTTGGTGGCACTGGCGTCGGCGGCGTGGTTGATGTGGTGGTCGGTGTGGGCGTTGTCCCGGCAGTTGGTATAGTAGTTGCAGTTGCGGCAACCGAAGGAGTGATTAGCGCACCTGGGGTGGGTGTGGATGTGCCGGTAATGGCAACCGGGTCTGATGCTGTAGAAACCTGAGCGGTATTCCGCTGGACGAACAGCAGACCTGCAACGCCAAGCAAAATCAGAAGCAGGAGGACAGCGAAGATAACGGCAATGATCTCCTTGAGGCTTCCGACGTGCTGTTTCATCAGGTTGATCTCCTCCCGGCAGTTATCCCATTGCCTATAGTGTAGCACGATTGCGCGAGAATGGGGAGATTGCGTTGGCGATTGCAGCAGGAGAACATGGGGAAGACGGTACAGAGGGTTACGGGAGACGGGCATGGGTCTGATAGATCCATGCCTGTGCGGGGGGATTTACCGCGCTACCAGCGGCAGGAAGAGTCGTAAGACTGCCTGCGTTTTCGCATCTGTTTTCATTGATGTAACCTGTTCGCTCGCAAGCCGGGTGCCCGCACTGATGCGGTATATGCCGGTATCGGCTTCTTCAAACAGGTGGTACACTTCAACGTAGAAGTAGGGGTCCATGCCGAAGGCCATCTGATCGATGCGGACAACAATTCCTGGATACATTTGCCTTGCACAGGAGTACTATACTAAAGTATTGCGATAGTGGTTGTATGTCGAATGATGTGTCCCGAAGTGCAACGGCGGCTTGTAGCATCAGGATGCCGATCTCACCCTGATGCGATCATTCACGACTCAGCCACTACCAGTATTGCAACTATGCAATCCGCGTCATAATTGGGTCGGATAATTTGTCAAGGGGTAGTGCCGCACGTCACACTCGGTGTGGAAGCGACGAGGCAAGGAGGAGTGGATACGCATAGGTATCAATTATGCGGTACAATAGTATGCGTTTGGAAAATAGCCAGACCCTGGATCCGCCATAGACACTGAGGCAGCGCCATGTATACCATTGAAACCCCATTGGCGGGGCGATCAATTCTGGTGGTTGAAGATGATCCCGATGTAGCGTTTGATCTGAGTGAAGGATTACGCCTGGCAGGAGCCGCCATGGTTGATATCAAGGCGAGTGTGCGTCAGGCATGCCGCCGGCTCACCCGGTCCGGCCTGCCCGATGTGGTCATTATCGATCACGATCTGGCAACGGAGGACACCGGTACAGCAT
>CAKZQX010000119.1 GCA_937141995.1 uncultured Chloroflexaceae bacterium
CAGGTGCAGGCGGACACAACCTACACCTACTGGCTGGAAGAGATCGAGTTGAACGAGGCCACCAATGAGTATGGCCCGGCGACGGCGGCCTATGAAACCGGCGCAGCAGGCCGCGAGATCTTCCTGCCGTTAGTGATCCAGTAGCAGGAGTTACACGGTGGGGGGGTAGATCACGAAAAACGTGAAACTACCGGCGCTAACACGCATTATGTAATTCCGCGTCCGGCAGGAAATATCGTCTCCGATGGAGCAGTGCCGTATGCAGGCGGTTGTGCCGGCATGGAACCGCCTGCAGGCAGCACGACGCGGACGTTGCGCCGTTCAGACGAGTAATCAACAAGCCGGATGGGGAACACCGGGAATGACATTGGCGGGTGAGACGAGGCAGCGGCGTGTGCCGGTTATCTCTATAAACTCTCCGTGTCGTTGAATTTGCGGAGTAAATGTACCGATGATTCGTTGCCGTCCAGATTCCGGGACAGCGGGTTAGCCGGGGAGATAGAGGCGATCCTCCGTCCGTTGTGGTGCTACCTGGAATGGCAACCGGAAATCGCCTGATGCAGGTGGCAAGATTACTCCGGCTTCTGAGTAGATCCCAGAACTACCAGGTCGCCAAAGACCTGGCAGTTCTCTATTTGAGGCCAATAAAAAGCCAGGTGGTTGATCGTAAGGTCAACCACCTGGCTTTTTGTTCGTCAGTTATGGAGCGGGAGACGGGACTCGAACCCGCGACCTACACCTTGGCAAGGTGTCGCTCTACCAACTGAGCTACTCCCGCATAACACGGACGATTATAGCACACCCTCCCGGATTATGCAAATTGAAAAATGAAAGAGGAGCACCGTGGGGTGCCCCTCCTCTCAGTGTCATCCGGGTTGACACAACCCGCTGTGAAAACTACGGCGTTGGCGGCGGCAGTTCCACCGGCACAGCCGGCAACTGCGGGTAGTTGATCCGCGCATCGATGGCCCACTGGAACCAGTCCGGGACTAGTGTTCCCGATAGCAGCACACCGATTGCCCCTGTCACGCCCGTCAGCCAGGCAAACCAGAACGCCCACAGGTGAATGCTGTACGCATTGGCATTGAAGCCCATGGTCCAGCGCCAGAAGAGCTGCGCCCGCTCCGTGCCGGTTCCCGGCTCATCAATCTCGGCTTCTTCCTCGTGCGCGCCATACTTCTCCAGCGCCCAGACGGTTGCGCCGTGCATCGAGAAGAGCAGCGTCGAGCCGAGCAGGAAGAAGATCGAGAGCATATGGAACGGATTGTAATAGAAGTTGCCGTAGCGTACACTCACGTTATTCGTCCAGTCCAGCAAGCCCTTGATGCCATGCGGCGGAGCTTCGGACCAGTCCTGCATAATCATCGGGCGAATAACATAGATGACCAGGTAAAGGAAAACCGCACCGGTAAAGCCATACGCCAGATAGGGTTTCAAGCCACGCGCCTTGGCCCGTTCCCAGAGGCGCACCTGCCACGCCAGAATGGAGGCAGTCAGGAAGAATGTGGCAATCAACCACCAGCCACCCAATCCGAGCGGCGGGAAAGCCAGGCCAAACTGGGCTGATGGCGGCTCCAGTTGCAGTACTACAAAGTACTTGGCAAAGGCCACCGGATTATATCCCACCTGCGCGGCCATCGTAATCAGCCAGATGAACGTGAAGGCCCCTGCACAGACAAACGACAGCGCTCCCCAGAAACCCAGGTAGAACGGCCCAAGCTGAGCATCAAACCCGAGGCGCTCCAGCCACTTGGCAAAGATGGGCTTCCCGATATGTCCCGTTTCATTTCCGCCGACATCCAGGTCTACCGGAATACGGTTCGGCGGCACTCCCATTTCTGATGCCATAGTTGCTACTCCTTAATCGAATCCTTGCTAAGCTTAGACCTTAGAGGGCGTTCCAGAAGGGGAAACTATTCCAGAAGTCCCAGAACGATACCCAGTCCTGCACCGGCCAACCGGAAAATAGAATACACAGATTTGCCGAGAGAATACCGGCGGCAGCGGCCAGCGCGCCGGCGCGGTGAATACCGGCTTCGCCGATAGAGTAGTACTGCACATCACGCCAGAACTCGTTAATCTCCTCGGGATCTACATTCTTCCCACGGGTCTGCACGGCGCTCAGAATGGCAGAACCGTGACATGCCAGCAGGAAGGTGGCAAAGAAGATCAGCGAAATTCCCAGGGCATGAAATGGGTTGTAAAAGAAGTTGTTGTAGCGATAACCAAAGTTCGAAACCCAGTCCAGATGCGGCATAACGCCCAGCACGAACCCTTCACTCCAACTGCCCAGCGCCAGCGGGCGAATAACTTGCAGCGTCAGCCAGGACGAGACGACGACGGCGAACGATATCGGCACATGGAACCCCATCTCCAGTTTCTTTGAGATATCGATCTCACGCATCATCCAGCCCAGGAAGGCAATCGTTCCAAAGAGCACGGTCATCTGCCAGAGGAACCCGGGCTCACCCGCCTGCTGCAGGCCCAGACCAACTTCTGGGGGCGGCGGATCGATCCGGCCCGCAAAAAAGTTCTGCGGGAACGAGTAGGGCCCCTGGAAGACAGTTCCATAAAAATAGAAGATGGAACCGATAATCACCGAAATGATCGTAATAAATCCCCAGAACCCGACGTAGAACGGTCCTAACCAGAAGTCAAACGGATCGGCACCAAAGATAGCCGAGAAGGTTGTGTTACCCGGCTTGCGAAAGTCGGCCTCGATCTCCTCGATGGTTCGCCCTCCCGGAACGCGTGACTCGCGAGCCCCATCAAGGACACTGAACGATAGATCTAGAGCCATACCCCTACCCTTTCCAGGCGCTTCCAGCACGCGCCTCACCAACGAGCTACCACTCCAGTTACATCCTACGCAAAATCAACCAGCCATATTTTGAACGGGCTATAGAGGTTGTTGCATGAAGGATAAAAAGTTTCAGTCGTATTTGAAGTATAGTACAGTGACAGTATGTTGTCAAGCATGATCAATATCAGTTTTTTAGAGCTTTGGAACGCCATTTCTCATCATGGAGCGGCAGAACGGCCTTTGCACAGGGAACAAAATCCGCAGCAGATCACAACCAGGCTTGTGTCACTTAAAACAATAAGTCCGAATTTGCCCCGATCATCCCCACCCTGATCTTGCTTCAAAAGCAAACCACCGCCGATATTGGCGGTGGTTTGCTTGCTCAGTCAACGACAATCAAGAACTGTAGCATCAGAGCCCGATTTTCCGGAAGGCCTCCCCGACGGTAAAGCCCGCCCCCTGACCCTGGTCTGCGGCCCGCCGGCGCACGCGCTGGTCCCACCCCTCAACTGCGTCAAGCTGGCTATGGTGCTCCCGCAGGGCGGCCAGCTTACGTTCCAGAGTTGCACTGATATCCTCAGTGTAGTCCGGCTGTTCTGCCGTCCAGAGATACAACGCCTGCGGCCGCCAGACCACCAGACCAATCTGGCCCAGGCCCGGCATATAGAGGTGATCGCGCGCATTGACCGCGCCTTCAATCACCGCAAACCCAACTGCCCGATGGTCCGGGTGGAGCATATACTGTTTCCAGGGATCATGGGTGAAGAGCGCATGCGGCTTGAAGTGGCGAATATAGAGGGCCATTTCTGCCCGGAGCGCCGGGGTTGGCTCCAGTTCGCCATCGTTGTAGCGTAAGAAAATAACCCGGTTGACCCCCAGCACCCCGGCCGCAGCGCGCTGCTCGGCCTCGCGGATCTCCGAGAGTTGATAACTGCTGATATGCGGGTCGTGACTGCCTTTATTTCCATTTGTGCAAACAATGTAGGTGATATCCCAGCCCTGCCCGGCAAGACCGGCGATAGTGCCACCACATCCAAACTCATTATCATCGGGATGCGCCCCAATAACCAGTGCGCGCCGGGGTTCAATTTCCGTATTCGTCATAGGGTTCACTCCTCTATCGCTCAATTACACGAGTTACGCGGTGGGAGTTCAAATCAGGCATGTGCCTGGATGAACGGCCCGATGCGCCTGCGGCAGCATGGTACTCTTTTTTCTTTTTCACAAACATGTTGCACTGCGTGCAACATGTTTGTGAAAAAGAAAGGAATCTTCCGCCCTGCCGAAGGCGATATCTCCCTTCTGCGGAAGAGACCGCGTAACTCGTGTCAATTACACTGATTCCTGCTACGACACATTCGCCAACTGGTACATAGCCGGCCGGCGTATCTGTCCTCGCCTGATCAGGTCATCGTACAGCAGCGTCATACGCGGGGCAATACTGTCCCACCCATAGCACAGCGCCCGCTGATACCCTGCATGCCGGATCTGCCGGCGCAACGCATGATCGGTCAGCAAACGTTCCAACCGATCCGCCAGAGCCTGGGGATTATCCGGGGGTACCAGGAACCCACTGCGACCATCCTCAATCGTGCTTGAGAGGCCACCGACATCCGAGGCAACGACCGGCGCAGCACAGGCCAGCGCTTCAAGTGCTACCAGACCAAAGGATTCATAGTGAGAGGGGACAACCACAATATCCGTAGCCGCATAATAATCGGGGAGCAACTGCTGCGGTTGCGCGCCGATAAAGGACACAGCGCCGGTGACACCCAGTTCATCGCGCAGGGCAGCGAGCCGGCGCTGTTCACCATTCCAGTGATCCGGTTGCTCTTCAGACGCGCCGCCAATCAGGAGGACGCGCAACTGATCCCGCCAGGCCGGCTGATGTTGCTGGAGTAGTGCCAGCGCGCGGATCAGGCAATCCATACCCTTGAGCGGCTCCATACGGCCCACACAGAGCAGCAAGCGCTGATTCGGGTCCAGACCTAGCTTCCGGCGGGCAGCTTCCTGTGATTGAGGCTGAAACTGCTGCAAATCCACGCCACACGGAATGACATGAATCCGTTCAGCATCGGCACCATAGTGCCAGACCATCTGCGCCCGATCCAGGGGTGTAGCTGCAACCACTGCGTCTGCTGCGCGCAGCAAGCGCCCTTCGATAGCAATGCGCTGGGTTGTTTCCGTCTCTTCACTACTCCGCGCAACCTGATTCTTCATCACGCCAAGGGTATGAAACATATGCACCAGCGGTATCCCCCAACTCCGGCGCAGACGTATCCCGGCCTCACCCGAAAGCCAGTAGTGACTATGGATAACGTCATAAACCAGATCTTCACCGTCGGCGAAGCAGCGCAACCGGCTGACAAACTCCGGCAAATAGGTCAGTACCCAGTTTTTATCATACGGAACCGCCGGGCCGGTCGGCAGGTTAATGACCCGCACCCCCGGCGCAAGCGGTACAACGGTGGAGAGCGTGCGATCCTGGTACCGGGTAAAAATATCAACGAGCATGCCGCGCCGGGCCAACTCGCGCGCCATTTCACGCACATAGACATTCATCCCACCGGCCTCTTTGCCCCCCAGATGCGCCAGCGGACTGCTATGCACGCTCAAAATTGCAATACGCATTATGTGATGTGCTCCCAGTAGGTATACATATACACGCCGCACAGATACACACGCGTAAGGTATACATGCATACACTACCTACTTGTGCAAGTACAACTGGTACCCTGTCACATCATCGTCACATACGCACAGCCACAGCGCTCACGCTTTCCGGGGTCCAGAGAAGTTGTACCACAGGTCGCACAGGGGCACAAGTTGATGCAGATCAGGCAAGATATAAGGAAACTACGGCGCGCGCTTGATATATAGCGGACTGACACCAACTTCCAGCACCACCTGATCACCTATAACTGTTGGGGCAATAGTCGCTCCATCCCGGTCATAGATCGCAATCACCTGTGACCGCGGCACCCGGATAGTCTGTTGTCCTCCCTCTCTGGCCCAGAGCAGATCAACCAGACCGTTGCTCCCGGCAAACCGATATGCTTCCACCCCCGCGCCATAATCGGAAATAGCCGTCACACTACGGGTCATACTCACCTGCTGAATAAGTTGTTGATAGGCAAAATAACTGGGGCGAGGAATTTGCTCATGATCGAGCAAGCCGGCACTACGCCAGCCGGGTCCATTCAAGGTATACCAGAATACCGAGTGCAGATCTGCGGACATTGACCGGGCCAAAATGCGCACAACATAATCTGCCTGAGCTTGCAGGTAGGCCGGATCAAACTCCTCACCCCCGAAGAGTAACCCGGTTTCATTCAAGGAGAGCGGCTTATCAACATTATACCGGGCCATGACCTCCCGCAAAAACTTTGCTTTGCCAAGCGTTGCACCACCCCAGTCTGACCAGGTAGGGTGTGTCAAATCGCTATCCACTGCACGTCCTGCATAATACGCATAGGCATGATAGGGTAAAATATCAAAACTCTCACCGGCACCAGCACGCAAAATCCCCTCCAGAAAATTACTGGAAGTATCGTTTTCTGCTGCCCCGGTACCGGGATTATCCAATATCAGACCACCGACCAACACTTGCGCCGATGGATCGACGGCTTTAATCGCCGGTGTCACGACCTTTAACATCTCACCGTAATGTTCACCGCCATAGTAAGGATCAGAGGCATCACCCCAGCAACCAAAGAGGTTATCTTTTGCTACCAGGCGTGGATCGATATCTGGTTCGTTCCCCAACTCCCAAAAACGAACATTATAGGGTGGTCTTCGATAACGAGTAACCAGTGCTTGCATAAACTTTGCAAAATCGTCAAAGTACTCTGTACGAATCGCGCCACACGATGTCTGATATGGTTGGCCCTCGGCATCATAATAGGTCTTTGTGGCCCAGTCCGGACTCTGAGCGATAGCCACAACGGGTGTTATATTTGCCGCCTGAGCACTAATAAGTTCTATTTCAAAATCCAATAATACTTCCCAGTTATAAGTACTTTCTGACGTTGGTTGAATCTCATTCCAACCTATAAGGTTAAGCCGTACCCATGTCACGCCAAGCTCATTTGCCCGCGAAAAGACTGATTGGGTAAATATCCAGGGTTGGCTGATCTGCACACCAAAAGGAGAGTCCCAATTTTGAGATATCAAAGGCAGGTACACCGCGTGTTCTTGTTCTGCTACGGCAGGTGGAAATTCCGACGATATCAGCACCAGACAGTATAAAAGAAGCCCCATGAGTAAAGAACAGCGACGCAACAGCATAGTTGTAACCCCTTGTTTGGAAAAAGCAGTAAGGACGATAACGACTATGTGACAAGAACAGGGAAGTGATAGGTTACTCAATAAGCGTAACCTGTATAGAAGAGAACGCAATACTGACTGAACGCGTGTCATTGTTGCCCGGAATTACCTCGGCTGGTACAAAGTTACCAGCCATCAATTCTAATTGCACGATATTGAAGTCCCGGCGCAGAGGGATGAGCACCTCATTGGTAACACCAGTTACAACCGGTATCATCATTTCATGATCATGATTTACTGTCAATTTTAATTGACCTCTTTCGCCTAGAGCTTTACCAATATTCATTTCAGCCGGAGTAAGAGAAAGTAACGCAGTAGCGGTCTGTTCCATATAAAGCAAGATCTGCGCTGGTGATTGCATCCACCGGAGCCTCAAATTTGCGTCGTAGTCGTACCAACCTACAGGTAGACTAATACCCATTGTAGGAAATACTGTAAATCCGGCCGGAATACTGGAAGGCATCTCGTTTGAACCCAGTATAAAACCTTTATCCAGAAGGCCAGGTTCTCGTAGTTGTAAATCGGAACGAAAATAATGAGAAGGAGTACAAAGTACTGGGGCATTCCAACATTGTTCTGAATTTGTTGGGATATAAACAACTAAACCATCATCAGTTTCACGCGATGTATACGCAGGAACAGGAGCAGGTAGCAAACCGGTTTCATCCTGCCTGATAGGAGCAACCCAGAGCGGATTACGAAGTGGTGATACATATAAGA
>CAKZQX010000120.1 GCA_937141995.1 uncultured Chloroflexaceae bacterium
CGGGCAACGGCTGGTATATCGAGCCGGGGCAGGGCCAGTTTGACGACAGCGGACGGGGCGATAATGCCTACCTGTATGTCAGTCGGGGCCACCCTGACCAGGACGAGGGCGCGAGCGATCTGCCGACGCTGGGGGACTGCTGCAATACGGATGAGCGCCAGGGACCGGAGCGCTTTATCGATCCGGCGGAACCGCTAGGGGATGCGCCGCTGGTGATCTGGTATGTGCCACAGCTTAAAAACTCCGACGAGCCGGGTTCCCGCTATTGCTGGGCCGACGCGCTGCTGGAGGATGGCGTGTTTGTGCCGCAGGTCTGGCCCTGTGCCGCCGGGCCGATGTTTGTGCCGGTTCAGTGATGAGGGTACAGGGTACAGGGTACAGGTTGCAGGTTGCAGGTTCAACGCATGAACAGACGCTGTTCTCGGTGGCAAACTACAGTCAATATTCACAATAAATTCAATTGTAACTGTAGATCATCGTAGCCGTCTTTGGACCACCAGAATTGAACTACCGCATACATCCCTCGATGTTCTCTGTGTTCTCGGTGGCAAACTACAGTCAAGATTTGAGGTCAGTTTGCCCACAACTGAAGTCGTCGTAGTCGTCTTTGAACCACCAGAATGAACCAACAGACACACCTCGGTGTTCTCGGTGTTCTCGGTGGCAAAGTTACATTGGAGCGGAAATTATGAGCCGACGGAGATCTTCTTCACAGAAAACGAAACGGGCACAGCACGGCAAGCCGGTTGCCTCCCCCCCCGTACGCGCGACAAAACAGCAGCCAACGCGATCAGTCTGGGTTGCGCTGGGGATTGTGCTGGCGATCAGTCTGGCCGGGGTCGGCTGGTGGCTGCTGGGTAGGCGTGCGATTGGCAACGACGACCATAGCCGGCCCGCCGCGGCAACCATCGGCGGGGTGATGGATTGTCGGGGAACCCCTGAGTTCAGTGAGCGGCTGGGCTACCAGGACCGGCTCGGCATCAGCACCAGTGAGCGCAACTATGCCGGCCTGGTGATCTTCGATGGCCGCTTGCCGCTCACTGCCCCGCTGGAGCAGCGCGATCTGCATCAGGAGCCCTCCTGGGATGCTGCCGGGACGCTGGGCCCGTTTGTGCTGGACCGGGAGGGGAATATCTACAGCGCGCCGGTACCGCGCACCGCCGTCAGTGATAACCCGCCCGACACGCAGAACACGATCTACCGGGTGGATAGCGTAACTGGCGAGATGGAGCCTTTCGTCACCCTGCCCGATGCGCCGTCGCCCTCGCCGCAGAACCCCTTTGGCATCCTGGGCCTGACCTACGACTGCGAGCGTGATGCGCTCTATGTCAGCACCGCCGCCGGCTCGACGCTGGCAGAGGAGCAGGGCCGGATCGTCCGGGTAGACCTGGCGACCGGGACAACGACGGATGAGGTCGTGGGCGTGGATGCGATTGGCCTGGGGATATTTCGCGGGGTGGAGGGGAAGCGGCTCTACTTTGGGTTGGCACGCGAGTCAACGCTGGCCTCGGTCGCCCTGGACGAGGCGGGGCACGCGGTGGGCGAGATTCGCACCGAACTCGCCGTGGCCGACACCGCCGCCGGTCTGGGTGAACCCAAAATCCGCCGGATCAGCTTCGACCGCGAAACCATGCAGTTGTATATCGTTCCCTTCAACTTCAACCTGCGCGCCGTCTCCGAACAGCAGCAGGTGATCGCGCGCTATCGGTATGTGCCGGAGACTGATGGGTGGGAGTTGGTGCGGGAGTGAGAGTTGGGAAGGCTTATGACGGATGATGTCAATAGATTCAGACTGGAACACTGAAGGGTTTTAATTATACTATCGACGTGGACTTTGCCGTTACTACCCAGTATTGATCGAGTACAAACACTTACACCAGTCCTGGCAGTGCTGGACACCATCCTTCGCTCCGACTGACAGTATCGCTACTATTCCTTCGATGCTCACTGGGTTATGGATGAGACTATGGCCTCAATGCGAAATGGAGCGGGAGAAGAATAGAACACGGTGCCAGGTCTCCACCGTATTAACTCTACTGTCAGCGCCTGTATGCTACAATATGATTATCATAATGGGCAAGTCAGAATACTAATTGACCAGTATGTTATTGAGGCTTCTGTATGCCATATGAGATCGAACTAAGTGACGACTCCCGACGGGATATTCAAGCACTTCGATCCTTTGAACGGCGGAAGGTCTTTGATGCGATTGAACTTCATTTACGTTATGAACCAGCTATGGAGAGCTAGAGTCGGATCAAACGTTTGCGCAATCTGGCACACCCGCAGTATCGCTTACGTGTTGACGATATTCGCGTCTTCTACGATATTGTGGACGAGGTTGTTGAAATTATCGCGGTCATCGCCAAATCCCAGGCTGCCGAATGGCTTGAACGGGAAGGTATCCTGACCGAACTCGACACACCGGCAACGCAAGAGGAGTAACATGATGAAGACAGTCTCTGTTACCGATTTACAGCATGATGTGGCCCACTATCTGAAGCTTGCCGAGGAGGAAGATATTCTGATTCTCAAGAATGGCAAACCGGTCGGGTTTCTGCGCGGGTTTACCGATGAAGACGATCTGTTTGACTACCAGTTAGAAAACGATCCCCGGTTTCTTGAACGGGTGAAACGCGCCCATGCACAGTTTCGGACAGGGCAGGGCATCCGCCTGGAAGAGGTTAAAACCGAACTTCTCGGCACAGAAGATGAACAGTAGTCACACCAGCAAGGCCCGAACGGCAATTCCATCTCACCCCTGCGTACATACCCCACCAGTACCGTTGGCCACTATAATCTACTCAGATCTGGTTGAAGAGAAAGGCATTCGGATGCTGCGATTGCGCGTCCGCACAGTTGCGGAAGCGAAGGGCTACACAATCCGGCGACTGCAGGAAGAGTCGGGGGTATCCTACGATACGGTGCTGAAGTATTGGCACAATCAAGTGCGGCGGATTGATACCGCAACGCCGGCGCCGCCGGCAAAGGCCTTACAGACGACCAGCATTGACCTGCTGGAAGAAGTCCCTGAGTAGTACTACAACGAAAATTTTCTGCACCCATGCGCGCCAAAGCCGCAGAACAAGTTAGAGCCTGTCTGAAACGGGTTGGTCATGGGGCGACGGCCCCGGAGCGGGAGTCCCGGCTTCAGCCGGTTCCGGCCACACACCGGCTGAAGCCGGGACTCCTGGGGCGCTGTCCGGTGTCGCAGGGCACCCCGCA
>CAKZQX010000121.1 GCA_937141995.1 uncultured Chloroflexaceae bacterium
CGTATAACTCCAGAAATTAGTTGGTATACGCGCCAACTTTGCCGACACCCCCTGCCGTGATTATACCGCCTAGCGTGTAGAGCATTGGTAGCAAAAAAAAGCTAGAATATTCAGGCCGGTTTTTCGTACTTGAGAAAGTAATAAACAGCACACTGAGCAGTGCCGCAAGTACCAGCGGCCAGTGGAGCCGCGCCACATCGGTCCAGAACCGGCGTGCCAGGTCAAAGTCCCAAGCATTGGCATTCGCCTCCACCACATGCAGGGCAAACCAGCCTGCACTGGCCCAGTGGAGCAACCCGAACAGCAGCGCGCCGCCTATGCCCAGGATTAGCATGACAATCAGGAATGCAGAGGGTGCGGCGTGCGGCCGGCGGTCTGCCGGTTGCAGCAGCAGCAGCGCCAGCCAGGCCAGCCCGGCGGCCGGCGCGGCGATTAACGAGGGCTTGGTGTAGAGCGTGAGCAAGAAGAGCACTGCCGCAAGCGCGGCCCAGTGCCGACCGCCACGGGGTTGTCTCGTGCCAACGGTCAACTGCAACGCCACCAGTCCCCACAACCCCAGGCAGACCCCCAGCATGTCCACGCGCATCGACACGGCCCACTCGCGCACGATTGGAATGGCGAGAAAAAACAGTGGAAATAAGAACCATGCACCGGAGAATCGTGCGGGTTTGGGAGTTAACAGGGTCAGCGCACCGACGCACCCGATTGCCGCCAGCAGTGCCGTCAGGCGTCCTGCCGGCAGAATATCGCCGGTCAGGTGGCTCAACGCACCTGCCAGCAGCGGGTAGAGCGGTGGGTAGTTGACCACCGCATAGGGCGGCGCGGCCGGGTTGGCGTAGAGTTCCCAAATGGGCAAACCGGCGCGGAGCAGATCAACCTGCGCCAGCAGCGGCCCCTCGCCATAGTCCAGCGGGTAGGGATGGCGCAGCACCAGCCAGGCATGGGCCGCAAAGTAGGCCAGGTATGCGCCGATGACCAGGCCCAGCATAAGTTGACCTATGACCAGTGACAAGCGCCCGGCAACCGCCGGCGGTATCCAGCGCTGAATATGGAGAGTTGAACTGGTATCGGAGACATTCATCGCGCGTTTCTTCACTGTCCCTTCACTGCCCGTGCGTCTGTCTCATGAACTTTGAAAAATATAGTCCGGATATGACGAACCGGGAGTCCCGGCTTGAGCCGGTGGGATGCCTGCCGGGACAGGGCATCCTGCCGGGAACGCCTGATCCGGCTGAAGCCGGGACGCCTGCGCGGCGATATCGGGATGAAACATTCAAAGTTCATAAGACAGAGCACAGGGCATGGGTTAGAATGACACTATGCGTAATTTACACGACGTACGCGGTCGTTGACTCGACAGGCGATTCCGCCTCCGACAGGGTGAAAAAAGCTAAAAAGTGTACCATGCTGCCGCAGGCGAAACGGGCGTTTGGGTCTGATACCAGGCCCAAACAAACGGCACCGCGTACGTCGTGTCATTCACAGGAGTTACGCGGTTACTGACCTGGACGGTCATCTCGCCTCCGGCAGGGCGGAACAGACCATGCTTGTTCACGAAACGTTGGCTCAAGGAGCCAACGTTTCGTGAACAAGAACAAAGAAGTACCATGCTGCCGCAGGCGAATCCGGCTTTCATCGGGTCAAACATCCGGTTTGGATCTCAACCGCGTATGTCCTGTAATGTAATGTAATGTAATGTAATGTAATGTAATGTAATGTAATGTAATGTAGCATATGGCGTTTCCAGGGCGCTATTGTAGCACAAACAATCGTAGCATTGGAAATAACGTCGCAACGTAAGGATCATGCCGGGTAGCGAGCTGTTGAGCGCGGTAGTATGTTCGTAATGCCTGGCACATATGCTGGAAAGGGCGATCAGTGCAACCGGAGCAGCGGTTGTTGTCATCGAAGCCGATTGCGTTCCCCTGGCATTGAGACCAGTGCCCGGATAGCGGATCTCGTGTTGCCACATACCGTGAGTGTCAACCAGAGCCGAGGAGTAGTCATAATGTCTGAGCAGTCACCACTTTTACCGGCCCTTAAAGCCACCGACTGGGTTGGTCATGCACATGCGCTTTGCCGTCCGCTGGCCCCGGATCTTGACACGCCTTATATGCCGTGGGTGGCTTTTGGTTATGATCATCCGCATACTTTCGAGTTTGTCACCAACCAGAGCATGCCCGGTGCCGACGATCCTGCTCAGTTGCAGTTGCTTGAACATGCCGCTATACGCAATCTGCGCTCCCGTGGGGCTGCCTGGCAGAGTCAGCAAGTAACGGCTGGGAATAAAAAGCTGTCGCTGCTGATCTGTGGCGATGACTTTCTGGCTGCCGAGCGTATTCTTGACCAGGAGTTTATGGTTGCGGCACAGACGCGGTTGAAAACAAAGCTGCTGGCCGTGGCCGTGCCCTGCCGGGGGTTGCTGCTGGCGTTTGACGCGCAACAACCCCGCGAGCAGGTCGGGATCTTTGCAACCCTTGCCGCTACGCAGTTTTTTCAAACGGAAAGCGTGCCGATCTCCCCAATAACTTTTTTGATGGATAATGGTCAGATTGTCGGGATGATCAAAGGGCCGGAAGAGCAAGGTCAGGCAGTGGCCGAGGCCGGCCGGCCGGAGGAGTCGGAGATCTACCGCCAGGTGATTGTGGTATCTGACCGCGAAACCGGTCGCGAGAGTCTGCATATTTTAGTTGGTGGAGAAGATTTAGATCAACTTGTCTATACATTATCAAATACATTTACCCATAGTTTACAAGAGATGAATCGTCATGATCAGTTTGGCGGCGAAGTAGTCATTGTGGTGATTCCCGACCTGACACCGGTCAGTTGTGAGTTGGATGCATGGCTTCCCAGAGTGCAGACGCATCTCCAGGGCGTCGCCACTGAACTGCATACGCGCGGGATGTTTACCAACCCTGTGAATGTAACGCTCCACTATGGTATGCCCGGTGATGATAATACTCTCTCACCGGAACCGCCGCTGCCAGGATCGGTCGAGACGCTCGATACAACCGAACTGATTAACGCCCTCGGTTCCGATGATGCGGGGACGCGTGAAGCCGCCGGCGCGCGCCTGGCGGAACAGGGCCGCCAGGATCAGCAGGTGGTCCGGCGATTGATCGTCGCGCTGGGCAGCAGCAACTCCCAGGTTAGCATGGGCGCGGTGCAGGCGCTGGCACTGATTGGCGAGCCGGTGGTACCGCTACTGCGCCTTGCTATGGAGAAGGGCGATGAACGTATGCGTGAGTTTGCCGTTGCTGCGCTGGGCGAAATCGCGCCACGCACGCTGCTGCCTGAGTTGATCGCGTGGATGCGAGATCCGGTTGCGGGTGTGCGTTACCGCGCGACCCAGGCGATTGTGCAACTCCAAGATCTCACGGCCGGCGATGCCCTGCTACAGGCGTTGCACGACCCGGATCAGCGCGTGCGCGAATTGGCCGTGGCGGGCTTGGGCCAACTGCGCGACCCGCGTGCGGTTGAGCCGCTGATCGAACTGCTGAAGGATAGCGCGGTCAGTGTGCGTATTTGTGCGGTTGAGGCGCTCAACCAGTTCCACAATGAGCAGGCGCTGCCGGCCCTGGTTGCCGCCGTATGCGACCCTGAAGAGCAGGTGATGCGCGTAGCGATCACGGGTGTGATGAGCTTTGGCGGTCAGGCCGTCCCCTACGTCACCGCCGCCCGCGATATGCTCGATAAGCAGGCTGACCCGCGCGACTACCAACTTTTGACCCGGATCCTGAACGATTGCGGCGCTGGTGGGGGTGCGAAGCGCGGTGGGAACTTCTTCGATAAAGCCGGCGCATTCCGGCGGCGCAAGTAGGGGAATTGCGCGGAGAGCGGAGAGCGGAGAGCGGAGAGCGGAGAGCGGAGAGTGGAGAGCGTGGTTTTGGGGACCAGGTGTTTGGTCCATAGGCCTGTATGCCGTTTTTTCTGCAGTTCCAAAACAGTATATAATTATCTTGATCTCGTTGTTGGTCGGCAGGTTATGTTACGCTACTTCTGCCGGAAGTGTCGCTCAACTATGGTAGGGGGAGGTGCGTTGTGGTAAACCAGGCACAGAGTGAACGTATCGAAATTCGCTGTGTGGGTGGTGATGTTGTGCCGCACAACGTACGTGCAGGCGATCTGGCGGGTCTGCTTGAAGCCGCAGAAACACTGATTGTTGCCGGCGTTTTGCGCGAACATCCGGAGTTAACCCGGGACGATATTATCATCGGGTTGACGGAGGTACAAAACAAAGCCTGGGACTGCAATTTACCCCATCGCTCCCGCAAATTGTTATTCCTGAGTTTGAACGAATTGCTGTTGTAATTCAACAGCGAACATTTGATGCACTTCCGCCCGATGCACGCGATGCCTTACGGAAGATTGCACCATTTACTCGTAAGCATCGCTGTGTTACCCAACTCCGTACAACCGGACGGGATGCTGTGCCGGCGATGATTGACCAGGAGCTTGTCGTTCCAATTGCTCCCCGCCTCTATGTCGAGACGACGATCTATGGCTATGTTATAAATGCCGGGGGTAAGAGTCCCAATGCGCATCTGGATACGCTTCAAGGACAGCGTGTTATTTGCAAGGGTACACATAATCAGATAAAGATGCCGGCTGAACGCCTGTATACGCAAGTAGTCGGGGTTAAGGGCCGGGCGCGCTGCGATGTTGATACTCTCGCAATCGATGAGTTTGAGATTGACGAAGTTCTTCCCTACGAAGACACTTCAATTACTGCGGCCATTCGTGAGTTGGGAAAGGCAGTAGCACCGCACTGTGATGATGTAAATGCTGATGCGTATGTGTATGCTTGAGTAATCCCGAAATTGTTCTCTGTTCTATTTGTTCTTTGTTCTGTCCCAGTTTCCGGAGGCCGTATGCTTAAGCAACTGGATGCCTGGCTGGAGTGGCTCTGGAACCACTCGCCTCCCGGCAAGGCCCAGGCCCGGCAGCGCGAACGCCGCATGCTCGAGTGGCGGCGGCGTGCCATGCAGCGCACCGCTGAACAGACCCGCGCCCGCATTGCGCAGGCCCGCGCGCATCTGGACCCACCAGAGGTAGCCGCCCTGGAAGCCTGGTTGTCCCGGCTCGACGCTGAACATGCTACGCTGACGGCAACCGGAACCGCTCCGGCAGATGACCCGGCAGTCGTGATGCCGGTGCTCGCAGCCATGCAGCAGCAGTATGGCCGACTGGAGCGTTGTGCAAAGGCGTTCGTTGCGGTAGCGCTGGGGATGCAGGATGTGACCATGCGCATTACACAGGTGCAGCAGGCAATTGCCCACCTGCCTGCCCCCGATCCCGCCTCCGGCGATGAACCGCAACGGCGGGGGCCGCGTTCGCCGGACCTGGCGCGCGCGAAGCCGGCGAAGCTACAGGCGCAGTTGCAGCGCCTGCAAAAACGATATCAGAAGCTGCTGCCGCCAATTCCCGCCGATGAAGAGGACTACACGCAGCAACTCGAAAACTTGGCCGCCGACGTTGCTGCACTGGAGAAGCGCGGCTTCAATCTCTGGCGCATCCTGTCACCGGAAGCGTTTACGTCCGGCATTGCTGCCGCGCAGGTATTTCAGGCGGATGTTGCCGCCGTTCAGTCCATGTTGCCATCGCAGCAACCGCCTGGTGCAAGTACCCGGCAGAAGGTTGCCGGTACTGCTGCACAGGGAGATAGCTATGCTGAGGATCAAAGCAGTGATGTTGCTTAGAGACTGTCTAAAACGGTGGTTCGCGTCGGTCACGCGGCATGCTGGGTGCCCTGATGCACTGGGCAGCGCCCCAGGAGTCCCGGCGTCAGCCGGTTCCGTCCGCACACCGGCGGAAGCCGG